>CAJJBG010000039.1 GCA_905182345.1 Pelagibacteraceae bacterium AG-422-B15 | reverse complement strand
TCGGCAACGACCTTAACTGAAATCATTTTATCAGGATCGGTAACTTCACCGCCTCCACCAGAACCTTTCTTTAAACCGTCAATAAATTCCATGCCTTTAACAACTTGGCCGAAAACAGTATATTGTCCATCAAGATGTGGTGTTGGACCAAAGCAGATAAAGAACTGACTGTTTGCAGAATCTGGTGCAGCTGTTCTAGCCATTGAAACAGCTCCCCTTAAATGTGAAGTATTATTAAATTCAGCTTTTAAATCAGGCTTACTAGAGCCACCAGTGCCATTACCAAATTGACCATCGCCAGTTTGAGCCATGAAACCATCAATTACACGATGAAATGGAACACCATCATAAAAACCTTCACGTGTAAGCTCTTTAATTCTTTCGACATGCCCAGGGGCAACGTCTGGAAGTAACTCAATGTATACATCGCCACTTGTTAGTTCAATTTTTATGCTATTTTCAGGATCATTTACCATGTTGTATGCTTCCTGCCCTAAGGCTGTTGCGTTAATTAAAAATAAAATACTTAATATTCTTACAATTGTTTTCATTAAAATTTTTCCTTAAGTTTATTTGTAACATTTAAACTAGTGAATTTAGATATATCGCCACCAAGTCTTGCAATATCTTTAACAAAATTTGATGAAATTGGTTGATATTGTGGTTCAGCCATTAAAAAAACAGTTTCAATATCTGGATTCATTGTTCTATTCATACCTAACATTTGAAACTCATATTCAAAATCTGAAACAACTCTTAGTCCACGAACTAAAATTCTTGCACTTAGTGAACTGGCCAAATCAATTAATAAATTATTAAATGAAATAACTTTAATATTTTTACTTTCTTCAAACTCATTTTGAATCATTGCTTTTCTTTCTTCTAAAGAAAAAAGCGTACCCTTATGTGGACTGTCAGCTACAGCTATATAAAGCTCATCCCATAAACCTACAGCACGTCTAATTATATCTATATGTCCCTTGTGAAGAGGATCAAATGTACCAGGGTAAATAGCGATTTTTTTCATACAGGGGACTATATAGACAATACTTAATTAGCTCTAGTAAATTATTAGCTTTCTATATCAACTCTTGAGGCAGAAACAACTTTTTCTTGATCTGATGTTTTAAAGATACTCACTCCTTGAGTGTTTCTGCCAGCTATTCTTATGTCTTTTACAGGGCACCTAATAAGTTGACCCGATTTAGTTATCAGCATTATATCATCAGCATGTTCAATTTGAAACGAAGCAAGTACATTACCATTTCTAGCAGATGTGGTTATGCATTTTATGCCTGAGCCACCACGGTTGGTTATTCGGAAGTGATAAGATGAAGTTCTTTTTCCAAATCCATTTTCAGTGACCGTAAGTATAAATTGCTCTCGTGCTTGCATTTCAGAAAATAGATCTTCAGATATTTCAACTGCTTCTACGCCATCATTATCTATCTCATCATCTGCTTCTTCATTACTTTCATTCTTTCTTTCTTTTTGCATTTTTAAATAAGTTTTAATCTCAGCACTTGTAGATTCGGTATGTGATAATATTGATAAAGATATTATCTTATCATCGGTTGATAATTTTATACCTCTCACGCCTTCAGAAGTTCTGCTTTTAGTTGTTCTTAATTTAGAGACTGGGGTTCTTATACATTTTCCTTTTGATGTTGTTAAAAGGTAGTCGTCATCGTCAGTGCAGATCTTAACATCAATAATATTATTATCGCCAGTAAGTTTCATAGCGATTTTACCACTTGATTGAATTCTTTTAAAATCCTCAAGGCTATTTTTTCTAATTGTTCCCTCAGAAGTTGCAAATACTATAAATGTATCTTTATCAGAAGATGTTTGAGCTTCTGGCAATACTAAAATACTTGAAAGTTGATTGTTTTCTTTCATTTCCAAAAGGTTAACAATTGCTTTTCCTTTCGCAGTAATAGAAGATTCTGGAATTTTCCAAGTCTTAAGTTTGTACACTATTCCAGACGAAGAAAAGAACAACATGTTGTCGTGTGTGCTGGCTGTAAATACTTGTGAAACAAAGTCTTCATCACCAGTTTTCATTCCTGATCTTCCTTTTCCACCTCTTTTTTGAGCACGATACATTTCTAGTGGCACTCTTTTTATATAGCCAGAATTAGAAACACTTATTACCATCTCACTTTTTTGAACCAAGTCCTCTTGTTCAAAATCAGTTAGCTCAATTTCGGTAACATCGGTTTTTCTGGGTGTAGCAAATTGTTCCTTAACTTCTAAGAGCTCTTCTTCAATAATCTTCATTAAAACTTCTTTGTTTGTAAGTATTTCTAAAAATCCATTAATGCTTATTGAGAGTTCTTGCAACTCAGATTCGATTTCATTTTTACCTAGAGCTGTAAGTCTTTGTAATCTTAATTCTAGTATAGCTCTTGCCTGCTCTTCAGTAAGATAGATTTCATTTTCAATAATTATTTGTCTTGGGTCATCAACAATAGAAAGTAAGTCAGCAATATCTGAGTTTTTCCACTTAGTCTTAAGTAATTCTCTTCTGGCATCAGCTGGGTCTTTTGATTGTTTTATTATTTCAATCACCTTGTCAACATTTGCTATTGCTATTCCTAGACCTATTAATAAATGCGCTCTATCCCTAGCCTTGTTTAAATCAAACTTGGTTCTCTTTGTAATTATTTCAATTCTAAACTTTACAAAATAAGTTAAGAAATCACGGATACCCATTAACTTTGGACGTCCACCAGTGAGCGCCAGAGCATTAACACCATACGAAGATTGCAACGGAGTATATCTATAAAGTTTATTTAAAATTACACTTGCTATGACACCTTTTTTCAACTCAATAACAACTCTTACACCATCACGATCAGACTCGTCTCTTAAGTCACTAATGCCTTCAATTTTTTTCTCTCTCACCAACTCAGCAATTTTCTGAATTAATGTAGACTTATTAACTTGGTACGGTATTTCTGAGAAAATAATTGCTTCTCTATCTGCTTTAAATTCTTCGATTACACTTCTTCCTTGAACAATGATCGAGCCTCTGCCAGTGATTTGTGAAGATTTAATATTATTTGTACCTACGATTATGCCACCTGTTGGAAAATCAGGTCCTTTTATATGACTATAGATTGCACTATCACTAATATTTTCATCTTTAATAAATGCTACTGTAGCATCAATGACTTCACCTAAATTGTGAGGCAAAATATTTGTTGCCATTCCAACCGCAATGCCCCCGGCGCCATTTACAAGTAAATTTGGATATTTTGAAGGAAGGACTGACGGCTCACTTTCTGTTTCATCGTAGTTGGGTCTAAAGTCAACAGTGTCTTTATCGATATCATCTAATAAATACTTAGCAATTTTGTGCATGCGAACTTCTGTATATCTCATAGCCGCAGCTCTATCGCCATCCATAGATCCAAAGTTACCTTGGCCATCAATCAAAGGTAGTCGCATAGAAAAATCTTGAGCTAATCTAACTAGAGCATCATAAACAGCTTGGTCACCATGGGGATGGTACTTACCAATAACGTCACCAACCACTCTTGCGCTCTTTCGATACTGCTTATTCCATTCATATCCAGATTCATACATTGCATATAATATCCTCCTATGAACTGGTTTAAGGCCGTCCCTCACATCAGGTAGCGCTCTACTTACAATCACGCTCATCGCATAATCTAAGTATGAATTTTGCATCTCCGTATCTATTAAAGTAGGTATGATTGAGCTACTTACGTCAGGTGCAATAGTGGTGATGTCGTCCTTGGAATCAGTCAAAAAAATTACCTTTGAAATGTCTTAAAAAGCCTTAAAAATAAGCATATTTAGGCTATTAAAATATATATATATTAATCTGAATTATAGCAGAAAAATATGAAATTATCGATGAAAAAATTGATATTAAAATGGAATTTCGTCATCAATATCAACGTCATCTCCGCCCGGGAATGGATCTGAATTTAAGGCTGAAGAGTCTTGAGATGGAGCAACTTGATCCGTAGAATTACTTCTTCCACCTATCATTGTTAATGTTCCATTGTAGTTTTGTAAAATAACTTGAGTTGTATATTTATCAACTCCATTAGCATCTGTATATTTTTGTGTTTGTAATTGCCCTTCAATAAATAACTGCTGGCCTTTCTTAACGTAGTTCTCAACAACACCTGATAAACCCTCGTTAAATATAACTATTCTGTGCCATTCAGTTTTATCTCTTTTTTCTCCAGTTGCCTTATCTTTCCAAGAATCCGTTGTAGCTAAGCTCAATGTGGCAATTTTTTTACCATCTTGAGTTTGCCTAATGATTGGATCAGCACCAACATTACCAATAAGCATTACTTTATTTAAACTTCCAGCCATTTCTAAAACTAACTATTTAATAACAATATGTATACAAAAAAAGGAATTTAATTTATTCACATGTGGATCTTTAAGTTTCATAATTAAAGACTAATTAATTAAAAAAATGAATAAATATATTTCTGTCCAGGGTGCCCGAGAGCACAACTTAAAAAATATCAACGTTAAGATTCCAAGAGAAAAAATAACAATAATTACTGGATTATCTGGTTCAGGAAAATCTTCATTAGCCTTCGACACTATATATGCAGAAGGTCAGAGAAGATATGTAGAAAGTTTGTCTGCTTACGCAAGGCAGTTTTTAGAGATGATGCAAAAACCCGACGTAGATCTAATTGAGGGTTTAAGTCCTGCTATAGCAATTGAACAAAAAACTACGTCAAAAAATCCGCGATCAACTGTTGGAACTGTGACAGAGGTATATGATTATTTACGCCTATTATTTGCTCGAATAGGTATTCCCTACTCACCAGAAACTGGCTTACCTATTACGAGTCAAACAGTAAGTCAGATGGTTGATAGAATTAAAGAAAGACCTATTGGATCAAGATTTATTATACTCGCTCCTATAGTCAGAGGTCGAAAAGGAGAATATAAAAAAGAATTAGCTGAATTAGAGAGAAAAGGTTTTCAAAGAGTTAAAATTGATGGCTTACAATACGATTTTGATAGCTTGCCTCAGCTGGATAAGAAGAAAAAACATGATATTGATATTGTAGTTGATAGAATTGTTTTAACTAAAGATATAGGAAACCGACTTGCTGACAGTATTGAAACTGCTTTAAACTTATCTGACGGATTAGCTGCTATTGAAGACCACACAACAAAAAATAAAGACCCTGAGCGCGAGATGTTTTCATCCAAATTTGCCTGTCCCGTCTCTGGCTTTACCATTGATGAAATCGAACCTCGCTTATTTTCATTTAATAATCCTTATGGTGCTTGTCCAGAATGTGATGGGATTGGTACTGATTTATCTGTTGATCCAAATCTAGTCATTCCTAATTCAGGTCTAACTATTAATGGTGGTGCGATTGCTCCATGGTCGCTAACGAACTCACCTTACTTTAGACAGATTTGTAATAGCTTAGCAAATCACTATGATTTTTCTCTTGATGTTCCGTGGCATAAATTAACAAAAAAAATTCAAAATATTCTTCTTTTTGGCTCAGGGGAAGATGTTATAAAATTTAATTATGATGATGGCTACAGAGTCCAGTCGTCAAAAAAAACATTTGAAGGTGTAGTTAGAAACCTTGAGAGAAGATACTTAGAAACAGAAAGTAATTGGATGCGAGGCAATATCGAGCGCTACCAATCAGAAGTTAAATGTTCAGAATGTAATGGCTTTAGATTAAAAAAAGAATCTTTAGCTGTAAAAATAGATAAATTACACATTGGAGAAGTTTGTCAGAAATCTATAAAGCTTCTTGTTCTCTGGTTCAAAGATTTAGAAAAGAAACTTTCAAAAAAAGAAAGTCAAATAGCATATCGAATTTTAAAAGAATTAACTGAAAGAATTAACTTCTTAAATAACGTTGGCTTAGAATATTTAACCCTATCTAGAAACTCGGGAACTTTATCGGGAGGAGAGTCACAAAGAATTCGCCTAGCTTCACAAATTGGATCAGGACTAACAGGCGTTCTTTATGTGCTTGATGAACCTTCTATTGGCTTACATCAGCGTGATAATGCAAGACTATTGGAAACATTAAAGAGATTAAAAGACTTAGGTAATACGGTAATTGTCGTAGAACATGATGAAGAAGCAATGATGAGCGCAGATCATTTAATTGATCTTGGGCCTGCTGCAGGAATAGATGGTGGCCATGTTGTGGCATTTGGAACTCCAATGGAAGTAAAGAAAAATAAAAAGAGTCTTACGGGACAATACTTATCTAGGAAACAAAGTATAGCAGTGCCAAAATTAAGACGAGCAGCTCTTGCTGGCAAGTATTTAAAGATTGTTGAAGCATCTGGAAATAATTTAAAAAACGTAACTACTGAAATTCCCTTGGGAACATTAACATGTATAACTGGTGTTTCAGGTAGTGGTAAATCAACTCTCACTATAAATACACTTTATAAAGCTGTAGCAAGAGAGTTGAATGGCTCAAGAAACAATCCTTCTAAATATAAAGAAATAGTTGGCCTTAAGCACCTAGATAAAGTTATAGATATAGATCAATCTCCTATTGGAAGAACGCCTAGATCAAACCCTGCAACCTATACAGGTGCTTTTACGTTTATTAGAGATTGGTTTTCTAGCTTACCTGAGTCTAAATCAAGAGGTTACAAACCGGGAAGATTTTCTTTTAATGTAAAAGGTGGTCGCTGCGAGGCATGCGAAGGTGATGGAGTGATAAAAATTGAAATGCATTTTCTGCCTGATGTATATGTTACTTGTGATGAGTGTAAGGGAAAACGCTATAACAGAGAAACACTTGAAATTAAATTCAAAGATAAAAATATTTCAGACATTCTTGATATGACTGTTGATGAAGGCTGTCATTTTTTTGATGCAATACCACTATTAAAAAGTAAGCTTATTACTTTAAAAAATGTTGGTCTTGGCTACATAAAAATTGGTCAGCAAGCTACTACATTGTCAGGTGGCGAAGCACAAAGAATTAAGCTTTCAAAAGAACTCTCTAAAAGAGCTACAGGTAGAACCCTGTACATACTTGACGAACCGACTACAGGACTTCATGTTCATGATATAAAGAAATTACTAGAAGTTCTTCAAACATTAGTTTCTAGCGGGAATACAGTTGTAGTGATTGAACATAATCTTGATGTCATAAAAACTGCAGACTGGGTTATAGATTTAGGACCAGAAGGAGGCGATGCTGGCGGAGAGATAGTTGCAGAAGGCACTCCTGAAAAAGTTTCAAAGGTTAAAAAAAGCTATACTGGTCAATATCTCAAAAAATTATTCAATGAAAAGATCAAAACTAATTAATTATTAAAAAAAATAATATTATGCTATTATCTAAAGAAAACATTAGGAGATTAAAATGGCTGGAATTTTACAATCGCTAAATAAAACAATAATTGCAGGGATAGCTCTTACAATTTTATTGTTAATAATTATGAGTTACTCATATGGATTATCTTATGACCATACGTTTTGGGCGACTATATCAAGATATTTACACGTGCTATCGGGCATAATGTGGATTGGACTATTGTGGTACTTTAACTTTGTGCAAATACCTAATATGCCAAATATTCCTGACGAACAAAAACCTGCTATCGGCAAAGTAATTGCTCCAGCAGCATTATTTTGGTTTCGCTGGTCAGCTTTAGCAACCCTAATTACAGGATTAACTACATTAGCATTATATTATGGCCATCAAGGAGCCATAAATACTTTATTACTAACAATCCCAAGTGGATTTGATAGTCCTAGAAACTTAACTATTGGAATTGGTATGTGGCTTGCAATAATCATGGCTTATAACGTTTGGATGGTTATATGGCCTAATCAAAAAAGAGCTCTTGGAATAGTAGAGGCCGATGCTGAAACTAAAGCAAAATCTGCACGTACTGCTATGTTATTCTCAAGAACAAATACTATGTTGTCTATACCAATGCTATTGGCAATGGTTGCAGCACAAAATCTAGCTTAAATAAAATAACGATAGCCCTTTTACATTCTGTGAAAGGGCTATTTTTTTGTTGAATCTACAGCACCTTCGGTGGTCCAGTCTCTTTTTACTTGTAGATAATTTAAAAGCGGCGCTGCTATAAAAATAGATGAATAAGTTCCAACAAGAACACCCCAAATCATAGCAAAAGTAAATCCCTTGATTACAGATCCACCAAATATATAAAGTGATGATAATGCTAATAATGTAGTAACAGATGTCATTATAGTTCGTGATAATGTTTCGTTGATTGATAGGTTTAAAAGATCAGCAATATCTTTTTTTCTAAATTTTCTTAAGTTCTCTCTAACTCTATCGTAAACAACAACGGTATCATTCATCGAGTAACCAACTATAGTAAGTATGGCGGCTATAATTGACAGATTGAATTCTAGTTGAAAGAAAGAAAATATGCCGATAGTTAAAATAACATCGTGAATGAGAGCAATCACAGCACCTAAAGAAAATTGCCATTCAAATCTAAACCAAATATAAATAAGCATAGCAAAAACAGCTACAATAATAGCTAAAATTCCTGCTTGAATTAATTCAGAGCTAACCTTGGGACCAACAACTTCAGTTCTTCTAAAGTTAACATCCGAACTTAGTGATGAACTTAATTTATTTTTTACAAGACTGACAACATTTTGCTGTATTTTTTCACCGCCTGATTGTTGCTCTACTCTAATTAAAATATTTTTAGGCGAGCCAAATTCTTGAACCTGAATATCACCTAGATTTAAACTATTTAAAGTAGCTCTTAGTTGGCCTAAGTCTTCAGCTTCAGAAGTTTCAATCTCCATAAGAGTTCCACCTCTAAAATCAATTCCAAAATTTAAGCCATTGAATGAATAAAATAAAACAGAGCCAATAATTAATAGCATAGACAGTATAAGCGCAGGTTTTCTTAGTGAGAAAAAATTAATATTTGAATTATGGGAAAAAGAAAAAATACTCATAACTTATAAACTCAGTTCCTTAGGTTTTGTTCGGCTAACATATATTGCGACCATTAGTCTTGTTACTGTAAAAGCTGTAAATACAGAAGTAAAAATACCAATAGCAAGCGTTACAGAAAATCCTTTTACTGGTCCAGAGCCCATAAAGAATAAAATGCTTGCTGCTATGAACGTTGTAATATTTGCATCTAAAATTGTTGATAAAGCACGCTTATAGCCACTGTCAATTGAATTGATTACTGAGCTACCATTCCTAAGCTCTTCTTTAATTCTTTCAAATATCAATACATTTGCATCGACTGCCATACCGATGGTTAAGATAATACCTGCAATACCAGGCAATGTTAATGTTGCTTGTAAAAGTGATAGTATGCCTAAAACCATTAAGAGATTAAGTATCAAGGCTATATCTGCAAAAAACCCAAATGAACGGTAAACTATGACCATGAATATAATAACAGCAATAAAGCCAATTAAAGCTGCAATTTTTCCAGCAAGTATTGAATCGGCACCAAGGTCGGGACCTACTGAACGTTCTTCTAGAATTATTAATGGAGCTGGCAATGCACCTGCTCTTAAAAGAACAGCTAAGTCTGCAGCTTCTTCAGCTGAGAATCCTCCAGAAATTTGACCTGAGCCTCCTAAAATAGCATCTCTAATTACTGGGGCACTTATAACTTTATTGTCTAAAACAATTGCAAAAGGCTTACCAATATTTTCCTTGGTAACTTTACCAAATTTTTTAGCCCCTAGTCTATCAAATCTAAAATTAACTATAGGTTCATTTGTCTGCGGGTCAAAGCCAGCCTGTGCATCAACTAAGTTTTCTCCCCCAACCATTACTTTTTTCTTAACTATATATTTAAACTCTGAGTTTGAATCAGAAGATAATACTTCAGAGCCAACTGGAGCTTTTTTTGGGTTACTTGGATCATAAGATGTTCTTTGATCAACAAGTTTAAATGTTAACTTTGCAGTTTTGCCAAGTAACGATTTAATTCTTTGTGGGTCATCAAGTCCTGGAAGCTGTATTAGTATTCTGCTTGTACCTTGTTTTTGAATAGTGGGTTCTTTAGTTCCTAGTTCATCTATTCTTCTTCTAACAATTTCTATAGATTGGTTTACAGCACTTATTGTTATTTGTTTCAGCGATTCATCAGACAGAGAAATTTTAACTAAATTATTTTCAATTTTTAACTCTAAGTTTGAACTAGACTGAGCAACTAAAGTATTTTGAGAATTACTTTGAGAAAGATCTTTAATTTCAGTAATAACTTTACTATCAAGATTTGGAGTTTTTATTCCAAATGAAATAGAGTTATTTATAGATTTTAAATTATCAAAGTTGATATTATTTTTTTTAAGTATTCTTCTTATGTCAAAAGTAAGGTCTTCTATTTTTTCTTTTTTAATACTTTCAATATCGACTTCCAATAGTAGATGCGAACCACCCTGTAAATCCAAACCAAGATTAACTTTTTGGGAAGGCATGAAAAAAGGAAAGTTAGATATTTGTTTATCACTAAATAAATTAGGAAGTGCTAAAAAAATAGCAACAAATACACTTGCTAATATCAAAAATATTTTAGATCTTGAAAAATGAAGCATTAGTATTTTCTATGGTCTCTTGATAATTTCTAATTTTTAATGACATTGGTAATAGTAGTTTTTATAACTACAACATTAACATTCTGAGATATCTCTGCCTCAACATCATACTCATTAACCACCTTAACAACCTTTGCTCGAAGTCCACCTGCAGTAACTATATTGTCACCACGTTGAACAGAATTAACCATTTCTTGGTGCATTTTAGCTTTTCTCTGTTGCGGTCTAATAAGCAGAAAATAAAAAACTGCAAAAATTAAAATTAAAGGTATGAATTGAACTATGAATTCCATTAAAAAGTCTCCTGGTTTATTATTATGGCAATATACATAGTTAGCTTACGTTTATAAACTAAAAAATGACTTAAGTTTCCTATGTATTTAGGCTGTTTCTAAGTTTCTCAATAGAATCTTTATGAGTTAAATCAAGATGCAAAGGAGTTATTGAAATATTATTACTGGTAACAGCTACAACATCAGTCATTACTCCATCTATAATACTGTTAATTATATTGTTTTTTGGTTTGGCACTTTCAGACAATCGTCTTTGTAAGCCAATTCTAAATTGGTTTCTTTCTTTTTCCCATACAACTAAATCATCTGTTTCTCTGTTTCCTTGGGTAGTAACTTCAATACCAGTCACACTGTCGACTGGGCACTGTGGAAAATTTATATTTATAAGTACGTTGTTAAGCCATCCATGGGCTGTGATTTTATCTAGTACGTTGGGCAAATAATTTTTAGTAACATCCCAAGAAATTTTATCTTTCTTTCCTAAATCATAATTCTGACTAAGAGCAATAGATGGAATCTTTCTTATCAAACCTTCCATTGCTGCGGCAATAGTTCCTGAATAAGTAACATCTTCTGCTACATTGCAACCACTATTAACTCCTGACAATAAAATATTAGGTCTTTTGTCTTTAAGAACTTTATCTAGAGCTATGACAACACAATCGCTTGGTGAACCATTAACTGAATAAATTTTATCAGAATGTTTTTTTAAAGTTAAATCGTTTGCAAAAGTTAAGGCGTGCGATGCTCCACTTTTTTCAAACTCAGGAGCTACGATCCAAACGTCATCTGTATAATTTTTTGCTATATCATAAAGAACTTTAATACCATCGGCCTCATAACCATCGTCGTTAGTTATAAGTATCCGTGAATCTTTTAGATTAATTGGAAGCATGGTAGATTATCTTTAAAGAGTCTTTAGGTTATTCATATATGGCTGTAATACATCAGGAATTGAAATAGAGCCATCAGAATTTTGTGAATTTTCCATTATAGCAATTAGAGTTCTGCCTATTGCCAAGCCTGAACCATTTAACGTATGTATAAATTTATTCACATTTTCATCTTTATACCTAGAATTCATTCTTCGAGCTTGAAAATCTCCACAATTAGAACAACTTGAGATCTCTCGATAAGCTTTTTGTCCAGGAAGCCATACTTCAATGTCATAAGTTTTTTGAGCGGAGAAGCCCATGTCCTGCGATGCAAGTAACATAATTCTATAGCTTAATCCAAGTCTTTTTAATACTTCTTCAGCACACGACAGCATACGTTCATGTTCATCCTTTGCGAGAGATTCATTTGTAAGACTTACTAATTCCACTTTATAGAATTGATGTTGTCTCATAATGCCTCTTGTATCTCTACCAGCCGCGCCAGCCTCAGATCTAAAACATGGTGTATGTGCCACATATCTTAATGGTAAATCAGCAGCATTAACAATTGAGTCCCTGGTCATGTTTGTTAATGGAACCTCAGCAGTGGGAATAAGGTAATAATCATTTGTTGTTTTAAATAAATCATCTTCAAACTTGGGAAGTTGTCCAGTTCCAAAAAGTGCTGCATCTTTTACTAAAATTGGTACATTAACTTCTTGATATCCAAATTCACTGGTATGCAAATCTAACATAAAATTTGCAATAGCTCTTTCTAATCGGGCAAGATTTCCTTTTTGAATAACAAAGCGTGCACCAGAAATCGTAGCTGCTCTTTCGAAGTCCATCAGCTCTAATTTTTCACCCAAATCAAAATGTTCCTTAGCTTCAAAATCAAATTCTTTTTTTTCACCAACGACTTTTATTTCTATATTTGAATCTTCACCACCTGTTGGAACATCTGAATCAGGTAGATTGGGTATTGAAGAAAGCAAGTCATTAAGTTTTAATGCAACTTCTTTTTGCTTTAACTCAAGGTCATACATATTAGATTTTAATTTACTTACAATCTCTTTAAGTTTGTCTGCCTCATCTTTTTTTCCAGAGGCTGTAAATTCACCTATAAGCTTAGATTTAGTATTTCTCTCTTCTTGTATAGTCTGAACTTGGGCAATGGCTTTTCTATTCTTTTCGTCTAATTCAATTAATTCATTTGAACAGGCACTGAAATTCCGCTTAGACAAAGCCAAATCAAATACCTTTGGATTTTCTCTAATTTTTTTAATATCAAACATTGTTTCTTCTTATATTAGTTATTTTTAGGCTTTTCAATAAAGCTTACTGCAATAATTGATAGTTCATACAGAATGAGAATTGGTATTCCTAATCCAATCTGGGATATTGGATCTGGAGGGGTTAATAGCGCTGCAACTGCAAAAACACCTACAATCATATATTTTCGATTTTTTTTAAGACTTTTAGCTGATACTAATCCCACTCTTGCCATTAATGTGAGTGCTACAGGTAGCTGAAAGCAAATACCAAATGCAAGTATTAATCGCATTATAAGGCTCAGATATTCATTAACTTTTGCCTCAAGCTGAATAGGTAGTGCACCATTTCCCCCGATAGATTCAAATGATAAAAAGAACTTTATAGCCATTGGCATAATCAAATAATAAACCAAAGCTGACCCCAAAATAAAGAGTAATGGAGTCGCAATTAGATAAGGCATGACTACAGACTTTTCATTTTTATAAAGCCCTGGAGCAACAAAGATCCAAAGTTGAACCATTAAAAAAGGCAAAGAAACAAACAGTGATGCAAACAATGCAACCCTAAGGTAGGTAAAAAAAGTTTCGTGCAAAGCAGTAAAGATTAATCTTCTGCCTTCCTCTCCCGCTACTGCATTAGCATAAGGTTGAACTAAAAAATTATAGATTGAATCTGCAAAGAAATAAAAAATTACAAAAAAAAATGCAATCATTATCATTGTCTTAATTAGTCTTGTTCTAAGTTCTACAAGATGAACCAGCAAAGGTAATTTGTTTTCATTTGAAATGTTATCGCCCTGACTCATTTATCGTTCTCATTAATTTTATCTGAGTCAGTTGTTTTTTTTATAGTTTCATTAATTGAATTTGTTATTTCTTCCGTTAAGTTAATTGGCTTAGCTTTTTCAATAGAAGACTTAACATCATCAACACCTGATTCCTTAGCAAATTCATTTATGCTAGATTTAAATTCTCTAGTAAAATTTTTTAATTTCCCAAAGTATTTGCCAAAAGTTCGAATGACCGAAGGCAGGTCTTTAGGGCCAACAAATATAATTATTAGAATTGCTATAAACAAATATTCGAAACCGCCTACACCAGGTAACATGAGTTCTCCAAACGGTTAAGTTTAATTTTTTTGGTTTGTATCGTCTGACTTGTCAATCGAAGCTGGCTTATCCACATCATCAGACATGCCTTTTTTAAAGCTTTTTATGCCCTTAGCAACATCACCCATTAGTTCGGAAATTTTTCCTCTACCAAATAGAATTACTAGAAGTGCAACTATAACTAAAATTTGCCAAATACCTACGTTTCCCATTTTGAATACCTCTAAAATAAATTATTAAACTATTATAATAAGTTTAAACTAATATTAATAGTTAAATCGAAGTAAAAATATGACTTAAGTTAGTAAAAAACTACCTAACATCTTGGTAAACTTTTCTCCAGTAACTTAATCCTATACCTAATGATAAAAGCCATAAAATTAATTCTATATAATTAGGATTACTATTATATCCAAAAAAGCCTTTTAAGAAGACTCCAACCCTTCCATTCTCATGAAGTAGATGGGTATATTTTTCTTTTCCATTTATGTTGTAAGAATAAAAAAATTTATTGTTGGATGATGAGAGCTCTGTTTTTGGGATAAGAATATTCCAAGGTCGAGCAATTTCAGATACAGAATCAATACTGATAAGATTAAGTTGTTTTGATTTAACAAGGTAACTTTCAATTTCATGTGATCCGTACGCAACCATTCCAGAGGCAAGAAAAACTAAAAGTAAGGTAGTCGTTTTAAAAAATGAACGAATATTAATCTTTCTACCATGAAAAAATATTCCATAACCAATAAAAATTGCAATTATCATTCCAGAAAAAAACCCAATATAGGAGAAATTTTTAGTCATTGAAAAACTACCCATTAAGAACATTGCAGTTTCAAATCCTTCCCTTAAAATAGCAAAAAAGACTACAAAGAAAATTCCCCACGTAGATTTAGTGGCTACTGATGTTTGGTTTTCTAATGCAGCTTTACTACTAACATTTTTTGAAAGCCAAAAAATTACATACCATATTAACCCTGCTGTAATGAACATGAACACTGCTTCAAATAGTGCTTTGGTAGATGTGTTTCCTAGCGTTTGAAAAGAGTTGAATGCAATGAATCCAGCAAAAACACTTGCTATGATTGCCGCAAACACTCCGTACCATAATTTTTTAATTGCCTCGTGGTTATTTTGTTTTGATAAAAAAACATAAATAATTCCAACTATTAAAGATGCCTCTAATGTCTCACGAAATATAATAATAAACTCATTCATTCATATCTACCTTATAATAATTCTAATTATCAAAGAAATATAGTAATTGATAATGATTTGCAATATCAAATTGAAAAAATATAAAAAGTATTATAGAGATTCAATAAAATCAACAAGTTGTGAAATTTCTTTAATTGATAGCTTTATTATTTTATCTCTTGAGCTCTTAGATTCTCCTCCATGCCAGAGTATAGCTTCAAGAATATTCCTAGCTCTTCCGTCATGAAGTAGGGCTGTGTGGCCATTAACAGCTTCTGTTAATCCTATACCCCATAAAGGGGTTGTCCTCCATTCTCTTCCACTAGCAGTGTACTCACTTAAGTCATCCGCTAGTCCTTCCCCCATATCATGTAATAAAAAATCTGAATATGGCCAAATTAATTGTTCTGAAACAGATTTATCATTAGCATTAAATTTTGTTTTATATTTTTGAACATGACAAGAAGCACATCCGGACTCAAAGAATATTTTTTTTCCACTTAAAATATTTAATCCATCAACATTTCTTCTCGCTGGGACTGATAAATGTTTCTGGTAAAAAATGATTAAATTAATTTGTTCATCAGAAACCTCAACGTTATTTTGATTTGGTGAATTTCCAGTTTCCATAGATTTACATTTATGCTGCTTTTCTGAGCAGTTGTTTCCATTTGGGTATAGGCTACTAGATAATCCCATATCATGATGCAAGGCATCTACAGTTTGATTAATTATAGAAGGTTGAGATGCCTTCCAGCCGAATAAGCCGTATGATTTTTTGTTCAACCTATCATCCCAAACATGACTTACTTTTCCAGAGATACTACTTAGATGAATATTTTGTTTAGATTCATTTGCGATGACATCGCTAATATCAATTTGCTCAATTAACCCAAGTCCAATCATTGGCTGAGCAACACGAGCTGAAATCCTTATTTCAGAGTGTAAGGGTCCATAATTTAAATTTTCTATAGTATAATTTGGCTTACGCAACGTAACGAGTTGACCGTTATCAAGTAAAATTGGAAAATATTGATATTCTAATTTTATACTTCCTTCTGGTAAAATTCCCTCTATTGAATTGTCATTTATTTGAGAGCCGTAGGTTGGATCAGGTATTAGCTTAAGTCTTAGGGATGATATTTGTGCATTTTGAAATTCATTTTGAGGAGGTATACCTATTGCTAATACAATTGAAGTTGTATCATCATTATTATTAATAAATGTGCCTGGTGGATGTCCACGTCCATCATTTATATGGCAACTTTCACAAGAACTTCCATTAAAAAATGGTCCAAGACCATCGCTAGACATTTTTATAGATGGCGCTGCAACCCAATTTCTTCTAAACAAACTATTACCTACAAAAAAATCTATTTTTTTATTTATATCAATATTTTTAAGAGGAAGGGAAAAGGAGTTTTTATTATCTATATAAACAGTTCCATCGCCTGCAGAAAGAGCCTCATGGGGTTCTGCTCTAGTAAAATCTATTTCTAGAAAACTATCAGCAAAAATATTGTTAAATGAGCTATAGCTCAATATAAATACAACTAATATTTTGAATATAAAATTATAATTATACCCAAAAGACATGGTTATATTTGATATTACTCATCTTCTATGCTGCCTGCTATCATATCCTCTAAAGTGTCGTCTTCAGCCAAGGGATCAATTTGACTCTCATCAATTTCTTCGGGGGATTTAATATCAATGCTTGTAGGTAAACGACTTTCAAGTAAGCCAGCAGATTTTAATTCTTCTAAACCAGGAAGATCGGTGATATTTTCAATTCCAAAATAAACTAAAAACTTTTCAGTCGTACCATAAATTATAGGACTACCTGGGGTTTTCTTTCTTCCGATAGGTTTAACCCATTCTAATTCCAACAATACATCAAGCGTACCTGGACTAAACTGAACCCCTCTTATGTCTTCAACTTCTGCCCGTGTTACAGGTTGGTGATAAGCGATAATAGCTAAAGTTTCAGTGGCCGCCTTAGAAAGTTTTCTTTGAACGATCTTTTCCTTTCTCATCATAGCTGATAAGTCAGGTGCAGTTTTAAAGCTCCACTTGTTACTCGTTTTAACTAAGTTAACTCCACGACTATCGTATTGTCCTTTCAATAAATTAATTAATTTACTTAAATCAGCTTTACTTGGAAGTCTCGCCTTAATACTTTCTTCATCAAGCGGTTCGCTAGCTGCAAATAACAAGGCCTCAAGAATCCTTAGATTGTCTCTATGTTCCGTTGGAAAATCCATTATATTATTTTCTTGTTTTTCTGGCATATGGTTAATCTATTATTGTTTGTTCAGACTTTTTATTTTTAAGAAAAATAGGACCAAAAGGAATAAGCTGTTGCACCTCAAGAATACCCTCACGAGCCAACTCCATAGCAGCTGCTAAGGTTCCGGCAACACCTGACCTAGCTGTCTTACCTTCAGAAAACTCAGGTGGTAGAAATCGCTCAAGCTTAGTCCACTCAGGCACATCACCTATTAATCTTTGGAGTCTAACTAGCGCATCTTCCATTGCATAAACCGAAGGACGTACAATTGTCATTGACGAATAAGCTGTTTTATATCTTTGGTCAGCATATGATTTTAAAAGATCATAAAAAGATAAATAATAATTAGGAGTTCTGATCAATCGTATTCCGCCAGGCATTCCTCTGGCAAAGAAATCTTGTCCAAGTTTTGGAAGGCCCATAAGTTTTTTTGACACTATTCTTATCGCTTCAAGTTTTTTTAGCTGCATCTTAAGTCGCTCAGCCATTTCTTCTGCAGACAATTCTTCTCCAGTTTCAGCTTTAGGTAATAATAAAACAGATTTTAAATACGCCAACCAGGCAGCCATGACTAAATAATCTGCCGCTAATTCAAGGTTACTGCTTCTTACTTTTGCTATAAAAGAGACATACTGTTCGACCAACTCTAAAATAGAGATTTCCATGAGGTCAACTTTTTGATTTCGAGCAAGCGCTAATAAAACATCGAGCGGCCCTTCATACCCCTTAAGGTTAACAATAAGGTCTTCGGAAGACACAAAGTCTTCCTCTTGACTCTCAATGTAAGTATTTGAATTTTCTTCTATTTCTTCCATGTATACGACTCACTCATTATATATTAATTAAACCTTAGAAAGAACCAAATTTAATCTAGTTTGTACCATTAAGAATGTGAGTAAGTTCCCTTTGTGTTTCAGTGACATCAAGTGATTTTTCATTTTTAAATATATTTAAGAGAGTTTCACTAACTTCAATTAAATCTAAATCAAGAATTCTATTGGCAATGAGTGTCATTTCATCGATATCTCCATTACAATGCAAAACCAGGTCACAGCCAGCATTTAATGCGGCTAAAGAATTATTCGCAACATCAGGACTCATGGCCTTCATGCTTATATCGTCACTCATAAGTACTCCTTCAAAACCAATCTTTTCTCTAATAATTTCATTAATTATTTTACTCGAAAGTGTTGCTGCATTAATTTTATCATAAGCTGTGTAAATTGCATGAGCTGTCATTGCTAAGGGTGCTGAGTTAAGTTCTATAAATGGTATGAAATCTTCATTCTCAAGTATATTTGCTTCATCTAAAATTTTTGGAAGATCAAAATGACTGTCTAAAGTAGCTTTACCATGTCCTGGGATATGTTTTATAACGGAAGCTATTCCATAAGCACTATTAACATTCAAAACATTTTTTGCCATTTCAGAAACCAAGTTTTTATCACTGCCATATGCACGGTCACCAATTACTCCACTTTCATTTTTAATGGGCAGGTCTAACACTGGGGCTGTATTAACATTAATTCCTATTTGCTTTAATGAATAAGCTATGAGTTTAGTATTCAATGTAAGGGCTTTTATAGCTGACTGCTTATCTTTTAAATATAAGCTACCAAATGTTTTGGCAGGAAGTGTTTTTGGAAACTCAGGAAAATTTAGTCTTGAAACCCTTCCACCCTCTTGATCAATTAGAATTGGGAGATTTTCATGTGTGTATTTTTTTAAGTTTTCGATTAATTTAAGTAATTCTAAATAAGTTCTACAGTTACGTTCGAATAGTATTATACCCCAAGGTTTATACTCTAGAATAAATTTTTTCTCATTCTCACTAAGCTCTATTCCATTTAATCCAACTATAAGAGGTAAGAATTTACTCATATATATCTAAATTGTACACAGGTAAGCCACCAGGATCATCTGGAACTATACGGTAATCCCCAAGGTTGCTTTCTATCATAATTATGCCTGTTTCTTCAGACTTAAGATTAAATTGATTATGGTAAAACCATGATGCACCCAATGCTATCGCTAATATAAAAATACTAATAAACCTTCGCTTGCTCATTAATTCATTTCATGTGGAGCAGATACTCCTAATAAATCTAGGCCTGACTTGATTGTTCTTTGTGTAAGATCTAGTAACCCAATTCTTGCATATGTTAGGTTTTTATTATCTGGCATAATAAATTTTAAATTAGAGTCAATTTTTCCTTGGCTCCATAGCGAATGAAAAACAGAAGACAACTCATATAAGAAATATGCTATTCGATGCGGCTCTTGCAAGCTTGCAGCAGATTCAATTACTTTATTCCAATCAGCAATTTTTTTTATTAGATCTATTTCATATTTGTTGGCTATTAAAGAGAAATCACATTGATCATAATTTGAAAGATCTAAATCAAAATTATTCTCTGAAAGTTTACCTATTACTGAAGAGATTCTTGCATGTGCATACTGAACATAAAACACCGGATTATCTTTTGATTGCTCTGTTACTTTGTCAAAGTCAAATTCTAAAGGAGCTTCATTTTTTCGATAAAGCATCATAAATCTAATTGAGTCTGATCCAACCTCATCAACAACTTCTCTAAGTGTTATAAACTCACCTGATCGTTTTGACATTTTCATTTGCTGTCCATTGCGACTAAGCTTAACCATTTGACACAATTTAGCTGAAAATGTTGCCTTTTTATCTGTAAGCGCAGCAACAGCCGCAGTCATTCTTTTAACATAACCACCATGATCTGCTCCTAATATATCAATCAGATGATTACTACCACGTTCAAATTTATCAAAATGATAAGCAATATCATTAGCAAAATATGTCCATTCCTTATTTGATTTTTGCAATGGACGATCAACATCGTCGCCATATTCTGTTGATCTAAATAACATTTGTGGTCGAGCCTCCCAATCATCTGGTTTTTTACCTTTTGGTGGGTCTAAAATACCCTCGTAAATTAAACCTGCATCATCCAGTTTCTTAATTGCCTTTTCAATTTTTCCTTTACTTACTAACTCTTGTTCTGAGACAAATATATCCTGATTGATGGCAAGAGATGAAAGGTCCTCTTTGATAAGTCCCATCATATATTGAATGGTGAATGGTTTGATTAAACTAAATCTATCTTGATCACTCATTTTTAAAAGTTTGTCTGCATACTCTATTTTAAAGTGTTCTGCCACTGGAATGAGATAGTTTCCTGGATAAAAATTTTCTGGATATTCGGAAAATTTCTTTCCTAGTAATTCTTGGTAACGAATATAAACAGAGTCTGTTAAATTATTAATCTGAGAGCCAGCATCATTAATGTAATATTCCTTGACGACTACATGCCCAGTTTTTTTTAATAAATTTGATATTACATCTCCAAAGACAGCACCACGACAATGCCCTACATGCAAAGGTCCTGTTGGGTTAGCCGAAACATACTCTACATTTACCTTAAGTCCCTTACCTATATTGCAATCTATTAGTTCATTTAATTTTAAAGTTTCATCTAGATGGTTTTGCCACATAGAAGTACTGAGCCATAAATTAATAAATCCAGGCTTTGCTACTTCTACCTTTATAAACTCATCTCGCTTCAATAGTTCAGTTGAAATTTTTTGAGCAATTTCAATTGGATTCTCTTTAACTGTTTTTTGTATTAACAGAGAAATATTGCTACTAATTTCTCCATTTTTTTCCTCGTGGGGTTTTTCTACATTAAAATTAATATTTTCAAATATTGAACGTTCAATATTTAAGGCTAAAATAGCACTTTCAATAAAAATTTCTTTAATCTTTGAGTAAATTTGGGTCATTTGTATTTATAAATATTTATTGTAAATTGATTGTGCATAATTGTCAGTCATGCCTGATATAAAATCACAAATAATTCTTTGATGCATCTTATCATTGATATCAGATTTTATTCCTTCTGTGGTACAAACTTTTTGGTCATGCATTAATAGATCAGATAAAAAGATAATTACTTTATTTGCATTTTCTGTCATTAAATTTACTTTATTGTGCTTATACATTTTTTTGCTTAAAAAACTTCTTATTGTTTCAACCTTTACTAGCATGTCATCTGAAAAAGCTACAATTTGCTTATTTTTAAGTCTTACATCCTCAATGGTATTAATTTCTAAAATTTTAATATTTTTATTAATAACATTAATCACATCCTCAATCATTAGCGAAGTGCTTCTTCTTGTAATTTCATTGTTAATTCTAGGAATTTCAAATAGTTCAAATTTATTTGGAAATGCAGATATAATGTCACCAATTAAAGGCAGTTCTCTTAAATCATCATAGTTAAAAAAACCTGCTCTTAGGCCATCGTCAATATCATGATTGTTATATGCAATATCATCAGCTATTGCAGCAATTTGCGCCTCTATAGATGAGTGTTCTTTTAATTTAAGATCAAAAGCTTCGTTTAAAAGTTTGATAGTAGGTGGAATAGATTCTACTAATGGACCATTGTGTTTAACAAGCCCTTCAATGGACTCCCAAGTTAAATTAAGTCCATCAAAGTTAAAATATTTTTTTTCTAATAAATGTATTATTCTGATAGCCTGATCATTATGGTCGAATCCACCAAAATTTTTCATTACAACTTTTAAGGTATCTTCTCCAGCGTGTCCAAAAGGAGGGTGACCAATATCATGAGCTAAAGCTAATGTTTCAGTTAATTCCTCATTAAGTTGAAAAATTTTACTTATTGATCTAGCTACCTGAGACACTTCAAGTGAGTGACTTAGTCTCGTCCTGTAATGATCTCCCTCATGAGAGACAAAAACTTGAGTTTTGTGCTTGAGTCTTCGAAATGCAGATGAGTGAATAATTCTGTCTCGGTCTCGTTGAAATTCTGATCTAGTTTTACTAGTTTCTTCAGATATAAAGCGCCCTTTTGAATTCTGACCATTTACAGCTAAATGACTAAGATTATTACTATTTTTCATAAGTCTTGAATTATTAACAAATAATGCCTAATTATATACTATATAACAATTGTATTACAGATGGATTATATGGAAACTACAGCAGTATCAATTACAAAAAATGCAGCAGAAAAAATTACGGCTTTGTTGGCTGAAGAGCATTCTGATGTGAAAATGCGCCTATCAGTTTCTGGTGGTGGTTGTTCCGGATTTCAATATGGCTTTACTTTTGATGATGCATACAGTTCTGAAGATATTATTTTTAATGAAAATGGAGCTGAGCTGATAGTTGATAAAGTTTCTATTATGTACTTGAGTGGCTCAATAGTTGATTTTGAAGATAAATTAATGGAGTCTTCATTTAAAGTTAATAATCCTAATGCTGCCTCATCGTGTGGTTGCGGTACTTCATTTGCTCCTAAGCAGTGATTAAAATCGTAAGTTGGAACGTTAATTCTGTTAGAGTTAGACTTCCCCATCTACTGGAATTAATTGACTCAGTTAAACCTGATGTAATTTTATTACAAGAAACCAAAACAGAAGATCAGACTTTTCCAAAAGAAGACCTTCAAGACAAAGGCTATGAAGTAATCATAAGTGGCCAAAAATCATACAATGGTGTCGCTATACTTTCCAAGTTACCAATTGAATTAATTGCTGATAAGTTGCCAGGAAATGATAATGATCTTCAAAAAAGATATTTAGAAGCAAAAATTTTAATTGATAACCCTATTACAGTAAGCACAATCTACCTCCCAAATGGTAATCCAGTAGATACAGATAAATTTCCATATAAATTAGAATGGATGGATAGACTTTATAATCATGTAGAAACCAAAGTAAAAAATTGTGAAACTTTTTTATTAGGTGGTGATTTTAATATTATTCCAACCCCAGAAGATGCTGTGGATATTTCTAAGTGGTACAAAGATGCATTGCATCATCCTGAATCAATAAAGAGGTTTAGAAAATTACTTAATCTTGGGCTCACTGACTCTTTAAAGACATTTAATTCAAAGCCGTATGAATTTACTTATTGGGACTATTCAAGAGGTTCGTGGGAAAAAGATAATGGACTAAGAATTGATCACTTATTAGCCTCTCCTTTTGCAGCAGATAGGCTTGTAGACTGTCAGATAGAGAAAAAATTTAGAGCTTTAGAGCGTCCATCAGATCACGTTCCTATCTGGTGTCAGATAGATTAACTTAAAGTTTCACTTGGGTTAACAAAATCATATCCAAGTTCACTTGCAACTTCTTTTTGTGTGCACTTTCCATGAATAATATTTAATCCATTTAGAAAATTAAGATCTTCACTTAGGGCTTTTTTATATCCTTTGTTTGCTAAATTAATAATAAAAGGAAGTGTGGCTTTATTTAATGCAAGAGTTGAAGTTCTTGGAACACAGCCAGGCATATTAGTTACACAATAATGAACAACATCTTTATATATGTAAGTAGGTTCAGAATGTGTAGTTGGCCTACTAGTTTCAATGCAACCACCCTGATCTATTGCAACATCGACAATAGCTGAGCCTTTGCGCATTTTTGATACAAGGGCTTCTGAAACAAGTTTTGGCGCAGCAGAGCCTGGAACAAGAACGCCTCCAATTAAAAGATCGCAGTTGGTAACGTATTTTTCTACTGACTCTTCTGTAGAAAGAACAGTATTAACTTTTCCAGAAAAATATTTCTTAAGCTCATCAAGACGGTCTTTAGATTTATCAATAAGGCTGACATTTGCTCCCATGCCAACAGCTATAAGTGCGGCATTAAAGCCAACAACTCCACAGCCTATTATTACCACATCTGCTGGTGGTGCGCCTGCAGCTCCAGCCATTAAGACACCTCTACCGAATTGTGTTTTTTCTAAAGCATGTGCACCAGCTTGAATTGATATTTTTCCAGCAACTTCACTCATTGGTGCGAGTAGCGGCAAACCATTAAGGTCATTTGTAACAGTTTCATAAGCTATACAAATTGAATTGCTTTCTATAAGGCCTTGAGTTAGAGGCTTGTTTGCAGCTAAGTGTAAGTATGTAAATAATATTTGATCTGATCTCAAGAGCTTCACTTCAGACTCTTGGGGTTCCTTAACTTTTATGATTAACTCAGCAGCATCAAAAACATCTGTAGCAGTTTTAGCAATTTTAGCCCCCAAATGCTCGTAGTCTTCATTAGAAAATCCAGATCCAATGCCAGCATTAGTTTCAATTAACAAATCATGACCTTCAGAAATTAGTTCTTTAACACTCTCCGGTGTTAAGCCAACTCTGCACTCGTGGTTTTTAATTTCTTTTGGTAACCCTATGATCATACTAGTAAGTTTTCAGAACTTCTTTAGCAACAGATATCATTTCATTTATCTCATCTTCTGTTGAAACTAAAGCTGGAGCAATAATGCCACAATCACCAGTGAATTTAAGATGTCCACCATTAGCAAAAATTTTTCTTTGGGCATCATAGCCTCTTACGCCTGGCTTGCCGTCAACAGCCAAATCAATTCCTGCCATAAGCCCATCTCCTCTTATATCTGTAATTATTGGTAAGTCTTTTAATTCATCCATCACAGCCTGCAAAAAGTAGGCGGACATGTGTTTTGCTTTTTCAAAAACACCTTCATCATCATATATATCTAATGTAGCGAGAGATGCTGCGACACAAGCTGGATGAGCAGAATAAGTGTAGCCATGAAAAAATTCAACTCCATGTTCTGGTCCATTATTAATAATTGTATTGTAAATTTCATCAGATACACCAACTGCACCTAATGGTTGTGCCCCATTTGTTATCGCTTTTGCCATTGTAATCATATCTGGTTGTACATTATATTTGTTAGCTCCAAATGCTTCGCCCGTTCTACCGAAGCCTGTAATTACTTCATCAAAAACTAAAACAATGCCATACTTATCGCAAGTAGCTCTGAGTTTTTCTAAATATCCTTTTGGTGGAACCAAAGTTCCTGTTGATCCTGCTATTGGCTCTACAAAACAACCTGCTATGGACTCAGGTCCATACATGTCAACAAATCTCTGTAAGTCATCAGCTAAATTTGCACCATGTTCTGGCTGTCCCATATTAAACTTATTTTCTTCTAGCCATGTGTGACGCATATGAACTACACCAGGTATAGTTGCAGTAAATACTTCTCTATTTTTTACCATGCCACTAAGAGAGGTGCCTCCAATATTTACTCCGTGATAAGCTCTTTCTCTTGAAACAAAGCGCATTCGATGCGATTGGCCTTTAGCATGTTGATACGCTTGAATTATTTTAATTGCACTGTCTATAGCTGTTGATCCACAAATAGTAAAAAAAATATTATTAATTTCACCAGGCAACATTTTTGCTAAGCGCTCGGCTAAAGTAAAAGCTGGCATATGAGACATAGAAAAGCTTGGGGCGTAATCTAATTTTAAAAGTTGTTGATGAACAGCATCGGCAATTTCTTTTCTACCATGACCTAAGGGAACACAAAATAGACCTGAAGAACAATCAATAACCTTATCTCCTTTATGATTATAATAATAAACCCCTTCGCCTCTTTCTAATAACCTTGGTTCTTTTTTAAAATCTTTATTTGCCGTAAAAGGCATAAAAAAGTTATCTAGTGAATTTGCTGGTGAAGTAGTGTTAGCCATTGTTGCTCCTATAGTCGTTTTACATAAGTGTAGTTTAATAGTATAAAATCTATACCTATCTATTGATTAGATCAATCTAACAAATTTATTTTGTAGGCATTAAATAATTCATAGCTATCCATTTTTTTAGATTTTCTATGCTACTTTTTCTGACTTTGAATGAAACTTTTGATTTTTCTCAGCCATATCACGTAACATTTTACAAGGTGTAAACCTATCTCCATATTTTTGAGCAAGTTTATCAGCTTCGGCTACAAATTTTTTGACACCAATCATATCTATGTATGAAAGAGGTCCACCTGTCCATGGCGCCATGCCCCAACCAAGAATTGCACCAATGTCAGCATCACGAACATCTGTTAATACATTTTCTTCAAAACATTTAGCCGTTTCTAATGATTGAATGTAAAGAAGTCTTTGTTTTAACTCTTCTACATCTGGTTGATCACTTTTTACATTGTATAGTTTAGAAAGTTCAGGCCATAAATATTTTTTTCCATTTTCAGGGTATTCATAAAAGCCTTTATTATTTTTCTTTCCGAATCTTCCATGTTTTTCCACAAGCTCCTCTAGGACTTTTTGTGGGGAAGAAGTAGGAAAGCTCTTTCCTTCAGCTTCAAAATCTTTTTTAGTTTGTACACTAACTTTATGAGCTAAGTCTAAGGCAACGGCATCTGTCAAAGCTAAAGGTGGCATTGGCATGCCTGCCATTTTACCAGCATTTTCAATCAATGCAGGATTAATGCCTTCAGCAAGCATCTCCATACCTTCCCCCGTATAGGTTCCAAATACTCTACTGGTATAAAAGCCTCTGCTATCATTAACAACAATTGCTGTTTTTTTAATTTTTTGAACATAGTCCATTGTTTTTGCAAGCGTCTCTTGAGAAGTTTCTTCTCCCATGATTATTTCTACAAGTGGCATTTTCTCAACAGGTGAAAAATAATGTACGCCTATAAAATTTGCTGGTCTTTTAGAATTTTTTGCAAGTCCAGTTATTGGCAATGTAGAAGTATTTGATCCAAATACAGCTGAGTCAGAAATTTCCGCTTCAGCTTTGACAGTCACACCTGCTTTGATTTCTCTATTTTCAAAAACAGCTTCAATAATTATATCTGCACCTTTAAGTAGTGCATAATCTGTTGTGGGAGTAATTAATTTCAGTAAATTTTCTTTCTTTTCTTCTGTAGTTTTCTTTCTACTTAATGCTTTGTCTAAGAGCTTCACTGAATAATCTTTTCCTTTTTCTGCTCCTTCTTGATTTTGATCAATCAGAACTACTTCTATGCCTGCTTTTGCAGTGACATATGCTATACCTGCACCCATTAATCCCGCACCAAGGATACCAATTTTTTTAACATTATATTTTTCAAAATCTTTTGGTCTTCTTGCTCCTTTATTTAAAGCCTGCATATTAACAAATAGACTTCTAACCATATTTTGTGAGACTGGGTCCATTATAACTTTGGTCATTTGTCTTGCTTCAATTCTTAAGCCTGCATCTATTGGAACTTGTATACCTTCATATAATGCTGAAAGAATTGCATTTTGCGCAGGGTAATTGCCGTATGACATTTTTCTCAATGATGAAGAAGCGGCACCCCAAATCATCATACCTTTTGGCGTGTATGGAATACCGCCTGGTAAGCGATAACCTTTTTCATCCCAAGGCTGAACAGCTTTACCACCATCAAGAATATATTTTTTTGAGGCAGGTATTAAATTATCTTTTTCAACTATTTCATTAATTAGACCCATAGCTAAAGCTTTTTTTGGCTTCACTGGATTACCTGCCATTAAAAATCCCATGACATCTTGGTTAACGCCAGCAAGTCTAGGGACACGCTGTGTTCCTCCCGCCCCTGGTATTAATCCTATTTTTGCTTCAGGTTGTCCGATTTGAATTCTATCATCATCAATAGCTACGCGGTAATGGCAGGCTAAACATATTTCTAAGCCACCTCCCAAAGCATGTCCATTAATTGCAGCTACAAATGGTTTTCCACAAGTTTCCATTGCCCTAAATAATTTATTAAGATTCATTACTCCATCATAAATAACTTTAGCAGCCGCCACTCTATCTTCACCAATTTTATCAAAGTTAAATGTATCGTTTGATGTAAGGTCTGCGCCTGCAATAAAGGCATCTTTAGCACTAGCTATAACAATCCCTTTGACTTTTTCATCATTTACTAGCTTTTCAATTATTTCTTTATATTGGTTTACAGATTGTGTGTTTAAAACATTCATGGATCTGTTTTCAAGATCCCATGTAACTACAGCAACACCATCGTTATCGACTTCATAATTAATATCAGACATTATTTTCCTTTAAATTAAATTTTTTTTAAACACGTTCAATTATAGTAGCTGTACCCATACCGCCACCAACACATAAAGTTGCAAGCCCAGTCGATTTACCAGATCTTTCTAGTTCATCTATAACTGTACCAAGTATCATTGCTCCAGTAGCACCTAAAGGATGTCCCATCGCAATTGCTCCTCCATTAACGTTAATATTAGAATGATCAATACCAATATGATCCATGTATCTTAAAACCACTGAAGCAAATGCCTCATTTAGTTCCCATAAATCAATATCACTTTTTGACATGCCTAAATTTTTAAGAAGTTTATTGGTAACATCTGCAGGTCCAGTTAACATAATGCTTGGCTCTGAACCAATAGAAGCAAACCCTTTTATCTTAGCCCTAGGTTTCATTCCATACTTCTCACCCATCTCTTTAGTTCCCATTAGTATTCCAGCGGACCCATCTACAAGACCTGATGAATTTCCTGCTGTATGAACATGGTTAACTGTTTCAACTTCAGGATATCTTTGTTGAATAGTTGCATCAAAGCCTGCTAACTCACCCATCATTGCAAAAGAAGGATCTAGTGACCCTAGAGATTGCATAGTTGCTTCAGGTCTCATGTGCTCATCATGATCTAAAATAGTTAATCCGTTAATATCAGTCACAGGAACAACTGAATTTGAAAAACGTTTTTCATCCCAAGCTTTTTTAGCTCGTTTTTGACTTTCAACAGCATAAGAGTCAACGTCATCTCTGGAATACCCATATTTAGAGGCTATTAGATCAGCACTAATACCTTGAGGAACAAAATAATTTTTAATTGCAACCTTAGGGTCAGCAACCATAGCTCCACCATCAGAGCCCATAGGAACTCTTGACATTGATTCTACTCCACCACCAATTGTCATATGTGACTGGCCAGACATAATTTGTGCCGCAGCCATGTTGGTAGCTTCTAAGCCAGAAGCACAAAATCTATTTATCTGTACACCTGCAACAGTTTGAGAATAGTCTGCATTTAATACTGCAGTTCGAGCTATATCAGCACCCTGCTCTCCAACTGGAGATACGCACCCTAAAACTACATCATCAATATCCGATGTATCTAATGAATTTCTATTTTTAATATTATTCAACACTTGTGTCGCTAAATCTAAAGCAGTTACTTCATGTAAAGTTCCATTTTTTTTACCCTTGCCACGTGGTGTTCTAATGGCATCGTAAATAAAGCAATCGATCATATTTCCTCCAAAATGTTATATTTCTTAGTACTTTTCATACAACAATAAAATATAGGCAACCAGTATAATTTTTAACTAAATTAGTTAATAGAATTCAATATTTTATATTGTTTTCTTAATAGTAATTATAACTCTATTTCTTGAAATGGAGTTATATCAGGAGATGAGGGACAGAATCTAAAAATCGGCTTTTTTAAAGAAAGATTTGGATCAATGCTTGGTAAGGCAATTAAAGATGAGGACACTGTTTCAAATCCCATTTCAGTTTTTATACACATTGCTGACAAAGGGCTATCAGACTTGCTGTAAGAGCTGCCAAGTAAGAGCTCCCAATCAGTCCAATCATTATTAGTAGGATCTGGAGTGCTAGCTATAGAAAATTGATTTAGATAAGTTTTAATGCGATCTGAGCTCATATCATTTCTGTCATAAGCTGTAATCATAGATAACCCATCGGGTATATCAAAGTATTCAATTTGCTGCCCACCTTCATCACATTTAACCCAATAGGCATTTGTGTTATCAGCAATTACCATATTAAAACCACGATACGAATCTTTTTCTATGTCTACGATTGCATTCAAAGCCTCACTTGCATCGGCATGCTCAAGAGCATCTAGGACTAGTTCGCCCCGAGAGCGTTTATTTTCTAACGGTCCCAATGTATTCATTCTATTTAACACAGCGGCTACTAAGCCGTAGTCATTCACACCAAGCCAAGTGCCTCCAGCCTCAACATCTTTACCTGCCACTATATATTTTTGCTCTTCCCAATGCCTAGCAGGTGGCAATGATTTTCTTTGAATCATTTCGTCTCGATTAGCACCAATGATAACTGGCCACTCACTGTCACTTTGTTTTAATATAACGATTGAACACATAAAAATTCTTTAAAATTATAATTTTCTATTATAATAAATAATAGACAATGAGTAACTTAAAAACTGCATTAATAATTGAAGGAGGTGGAAACCGAGGAGTATTCTCATTTGGTGTCATTGATCAATTTATTAGTAATAAGTTCGATCCTTTCGATTTATATTTAGGTGTATCAAACGGTGCTGTTGCTTTGACTTGGTACTTAATTCGAGAAACATCAAATAATTTAGAAAAAATGCTTTTTGGAGCTAATAAAAAGTATGTCAACTATATGAATATTTTTAAAGGCAAAACTATTGTTGATTTTGACCTGCTCTACAAAGAAGGAGCTGTAGAATTTGATTTAAATCTTAATCAGCTTAGTAAAAATTTAGGTGACAAAAAAATATTCCTAGCCGCAACTGAGGCTTTAACGGCAACTGCAAACTATCTTGAATTTAATAAAATAGATTGGTTTGATAAAATGATAGCCACTGGAACCTTGCCTGTTTTAGTAAAAGCACCAACAATACTTAATGGAAAACGATATTTTGATGGAGGCATAGCTGACCCAATACCTGTTAAAAAAGCATATGAACTTGGAGCTAAAAGAATAATTATTATAAGGACCTATGAACAAAGTTTTATAAGAAAAAATAAACTAGAAAATTATTTAGGTGCTGCATTAATGTATAAATATCCAAATCTTTCTCGTGCACTACTGAATCATTCGAAGACATATAACGATTGTTTGAAATTTATTGCCAACCCTCCTTCTGACTGTGAAATAGTTCAGATTTGCCCACCTAACAGACTCAGAGTTAAAAGAGATACCATGGATAAAAGTTTATTAAGTTCTGATTATCAAGTGGGTATAGATAGTGGAAAAAAATTCTTAAATGAAAAATCTACTTTATTTGTTTAGCTATAAATTTATTTAACTCATCCCAAACTGCTGAAGAACTCTTGCAAGGAAATGCTATAAATGCATGATCTGCACCAGGGACTAATATAATTTCTGCATTATTTCCATGCACCTGCCACCTTGAATACATTGATATACTATGATCAAGCAGTAAGTCATTTGTACCAACAGTAAATATTGCAGGGGGCATATCCTTAAAATCGCCAAATATAGGTGATACATCAGGATCGGTTCTATCTTCATTGTTTTGTAAGTAGTTGTCTTCAAACTTTTGCATCATTTCGTTTGATAGTAATAGTGGCTTACCTTTTCCATGCTCCTCACTAGGCACAGGTCTAGCATCATATGTTCCAAATATTAAGTTTGCCGCTTTAAATAAATGCTGTAATTTTTTCTCTTTTAATCTTAATAAAGTTGCTACACATAGTTGTGCTCCAGCAGATTCTCCACCTATTACGATTTGGTCAACTCCATATTCATTTTTACTTTCTTGCACAAGCCAAAGAGCGACTGCTTCACAGTCATCAATTGCGGCTGGATAAGGATGTTCAGGTGCTAGTCGGTAATCAATTGAAATTGCTACACACTCTAATTCTTTAGAAATCCGTTCAAGCTCATGGTCTTGTGCATCAGAGCTCCCAAGACAAAATCCACCACCATGAATATGTAAATAAATAAATTTAGGACTGCTATGTGAAAATTCTCTTACTGAAACTGTAGTGTTATTAAATTCAATAACTTTGTTAACCGCAAGATCAGATTTTGGTTGATCGGGAAGTAGGCTGCCTCCCTCTGCTCTTATCTTTCTAAGAATTTCAAATGGAATTTCATGGCTTGAAGGCATATTAGTAATTAATTTAGCGATGTTCTCATTCATCTTTAAAATATCACTACTAATATTTTCTAATTTAAAAGCTTCAGGACAGATTTTCTTATAAAACATTATAGTGATTTTTTTAATTAATAGATGTTTTTTTTCTCAATGATAAAAGAATTAGGTTTAAAATAATTCCATAGATCGGAAGAAATGCCAAGTAACAAATCAACAATTTAAATAAAAGGTCATTAGTCGCAATTGGGACCCAATGCTCTCTCATAAATTCATCGGCAGAATTATAAAAAGCAAGTCCATAAAATACATAGGTATCAATTATTTGTGCAAATAATGTGCTAACTGCAGGTGCAATATACCAATTTTTATTTAAAGACAAATGCTCTGAAGGGCTAATTTTACTTCTTAGTTTTGAAAAAATAAAAATATCTAAAAACTGGCCTAGTGCATAGGCACTTACTGATGCAATAGCAATTCTAAAATCAGCAAAGTATAGAGAAATAAAGAATGCTGGAACAAATGCACCAATTATAATTTTTCTAGCTACTTGTTCTTTATAAATTCTAACCGTTAAGTCGGTTGCTAGGATAATGAAAGGAAAGGTAAAGGTTGCAATTGTAAATTCATACCCAAGTATAATTATTGGAAATTGAACTAAATAATTAGAGATACCAATTATAAATATATGCAATGCAACCAATGATAGCGTCAGTTTAGAAAAGTTTTTCATAAAATAGATATGTTGAAAATAATTTTATACAGCATCACAATTTAAAAGACTATTGTAAAATTATCTAAACGATTAATATATTAATTGTTATAATGCTTACAATTCCTACTGAGGTTGCTGCTACAAAGCCGAGATAAAAAGGCTTTACTCCTAAACTAGTTAACGACTTAAGATTGGTGCTTAAGCCTAAGGAGGCCATGGCTATGGTTAATGATATTTCTGCAATTTGTTTAATTGATTCAATAACAAGACTCCAGTTATTGGAATTCAAGGTATTAAAGCTGTACCCTGATGATTCAAGAGATATATCCCCTATTGTTCTAAATAATCCCATAGCAATAAAACCAAAGATAAATATGGGGAACATTCCTAAGATTGAAATATTTTTTTTTGTTGAATCTGGAATAGATCTTTTATGATAGACAAATGCCATCAGAGGAATTATCGCCAACATACTAGTGTTTCGAACTAGTTTTGTAACAGTAGCAATATCTAAAACTTTTGCTGCATTAAATTGTTCTGCATAAATTAACCCTGCTCCAGCTACTTGAGCTGTTTCATGTATAGATGTTCCAATAAATAAACCAGCAGCATACTCATTACCTGAAAATAAATAATTGGCTAAAAATGGATAAACAAACATTGCTATAATCCCAAAGATGGTAATATTTGCTATTGCATAAGTAACCTCTTCTTTATTTGCATCAATAGCTGGGGCTGTAGCAACTATTGCAGTTGCACCACATATACTTGTACCCACAGCAATTAATGCAGCCATTCTAGATGAAACATTAATTTTTTTACTTAAATAGATAACAATAGCTAAAGCTGCAGCTAGGCAAACTATGATTACAGGCAATGCAACCATGCCGAGTGTAACAATATCCCCTAAGCCTATGCGAATACCAAGACAAATGATCCCAAAGCGTAAAATTCTTTTAATGCTAAAATCGATACCTGGCTTAAAGACATTGGGTACATTGATAATATTTCCAATGAACAGACCTATAATAATTGCAAGCATGATTGATGAAATAGGGCTTTTTTTAAAACCCATAATTTCAATTCCAACATAATCACTAAAAAAAATACCAATTAACCCAACAAACAAACTTAAGATTATACCTGGAATAGTATTTAATAGACCACCTCTCATCATTTTTAATTATTCCAATCCATAAATACCTTACATTCTTTTGGAACATCTTCAGAGAAACTGAAACCTTCGTTCCATACATACTCAGCTCGTAAACAACACTCTAACTGTAAGCTATCCAAGTTATGATTTTGATAACATATATTATTTAAAGAAATTGAATTTTTATTATTATAGAATGAAATAAAGCCAATAACTGATGTGCTAATAATTAACAAGATGATAGCAAGTATATTAATGCCTAGATTTACTTTTTTATAATTTGAAAGCTTATCAATAAAAAGAAAATATAAAAATGGTAGAATAAATAATATTAATATTAATATTAATATTAAGTTTTGTGACACCATATGTTGCACATTAACTTCATTTTTTTGGTACCATGAATACAGCGGAATATAGCTTACAAAAGCAATGCCAAAAGCCCACACTATATAAACAAACCGAGCCATATTATTAAAACGAGAAGATTTATTTGAAATATATTGCCATGTTATAATTGGTGTAAGAAAAATAAGAGTTAGTTTAAATATTAGTAGAACATAAAACATGATTTTAATTTCTTTTTAACTTCCAAATTCCACTTTCAGCATCATCTATGATTATAAAAATTTCACCTTTCTTATTAGTCTCAATATCTCTCATGCGACCTTCTTTTTCATACAAGATTTTTTCGCTAATCACTTTCCCATCTAAATAATCTAAACTTATTAATTTTTGAGCTTTTAGGCTTGTTAAAAGGACCTTACCTTTTAATTCATTAAACTCATTTCCATTATAAAAAATGAAATTACTAACTGCTATTGAAGGAATCCACCTGTATATTGGCTTAATAAGTCCGGGTTCCCATGAGTTACCGTTACCAATAATTGAGCCATCGTAATCAATTCCTCCCCATGCAACCTTCATCCAACCATAGTTACTGCCTTTTGTAACTTTGCCAAAAAAATCTCCACCCTTTGGACCATGGTTAGATATATAGACTTCATTATCAAATGGAGATAGAGCCATTCCTTGTGGATTTCTAACTCCTATCTGAAAAATTTCAGGTAACCAATCTTGATTTGAAGTAAATGCAGGATTATCTTCTGGCATCGTACCATCTAAGTTAATTCTAATGATTTTACCAAAATGATTAGTTGGATCTTGTGCTGCCATTCCTTGTTTACGTTCTCCAATGCTGGCAAATAATTTTCCATCTTTTATAGCAAGTCTTGAGCCCCAATGTATACTGGTATCAATTGGAGGGTCAGATCTAAAAATATTTTTAAAATTTTCAAGCTTATCGCCTACTAAGAATCCAGCAGCAATAGATGTGGTAGTATGTTTGCCGTATCTTTTTTCTGTATAGCTGACATATACCCTTCCATTATCATAAAGAATATCTAGCATACCTCCTTGCCAGCCTACTTCGAGCACTTTTAAATTATGCTTTAGACTTACAGTCGATTTATCGATTAAATTGATCTTAAGAATTTCACCAGATTTTTGTGTAATAAGAATATTATCATCATCAATAAAACTCATGCCCCATGGTTTGTAAAGACCATCTAACACTTTTACTAATGAATACTCCTCTGAAAATGAGGTGTTAATCAAGAATAAACAAATAAAAAATACGCTTAATAACGTCTGCTTAAATTTTTGCATAAAGAATTTTTATTTTTTAACTGGTAAACTTTTTATCATAGTTAAGTTCTTAATAACTGTTGAAGCTCTTCTATGTTCAGATAGTGCTTGATAATCAGGATCATTATACCAACTCTCTGCAGCATGCGGGGATGGGAAAGAAAAAATAATCACTCTTCCTTCTATTGGTGTAGTTCCTTCAAAATGTTTTGCATTATCATCAAAAGTAACAAATTCTCCACCATGTTTTTTAAGCATAGGAAAGAAGCCTTTTTCATAAACACGATAAGTGTCCTTATCGTTAATAACTAGATTTGCAATAACGTAAGCTTTTTCATCTGACATATTTTTGACTCCCAATAGTATGACTTAATTAAATTATGATTTAATAATATTATGTTCAGGGCCAAAAGGGAAGTTAGTAATATTTTCTGTGCTATTTTTTCCAATAACCAAAATGTCATGTTCTCTGTAGCCACCTGCGCCAGGCTTTCCCTCTGGTATCATGATCATTGGTTCCATGGAAACAACCATATTCTCTTCTAGTATAGTATCTATATCTTCGCGTAGTTCCAAGCCTGCTTCTCTTCCATAAAAATGCGACAATACACCAAACGAATGACCATAACCAAACGTTCGGTAATCTAAATAACCAAGTTCTGCAAAAAGTTCATTTAACTCATGGCATATAGCAGAACACTTTGCGCCTGGTTTAATTAATTCCAAACCTCTTTTATGAACTTTAATATTTGCCTCCCATGCTTTTAAAGAAGCTTCATCAATTTTGTCTAAAAAAAGAGTTCTTTCGAGCGCAGTATAATAACCTGAAATCATAGGAAAGGTATTTAAAGAAAGAATGTCTCCTGAAATTAGCTTTCTAGAAGTCTTAGGATTGTGTGCCCCATCAGTATTTATCCCTGATTGAAACCAAACCCACGTATCCATATATTCAGCCTCTGGATACGTTTTTGCAATTTCTCTTTCCATTCTATCTCTTCCAGCAATTGCAATTTCAAGCTCACTTTCACCAACTCTAATATTATTTACTATTTCTTCACCTCCAAGGTCAGCTATTCTTGCTCCATTTTTAATAATCTCTATTTCTTCAGCAGACTTAATCATTCTAAGTTGCATTAAATCATTTGACACATCACTAAAGATTGAAGATATAAAAACAGAAGATAATTTTTCTTTCACATCTAATGTGACATGGTCATTTTCAATTCCAATATTTTTTGGCAGTGCATCTTTTTCTAGAATTGAGACTATTGCTTTTAAAAAATTATCTCTTTTCCAATCAGTGAAAATTACATTGTTATAATGTGATCTTCTCCATGGTTGACTTGCGTCTATATTTGCTGAAATTGTTGAAATTTTATGAGCTGTCACCACACAGCCATAGGGTCTACCAAATGAACAATAAATAAACCCTGTATAATAAGCAATGTTATGCATTGAAGTTAAAATAATCATATCAAGATTATTTTTACTCATTACAATTCGTAAATTATCTAATCTTCTTTGATACTCCTTATCTGTAAAAGGAAGTTTCGCCTTATCACCATTTTTTAATGTAAAAAAATCTGGTCTTTCCATTTAAATATTTACTTACCTGTTAAACTGCTTAGTAATTAGCGTATCTCAAATATCTAAAAAATCCTAAGCAAGAATCAAGATGCCTTGAAGAAAGTTACGATTTATTTGACTTTTTTATCACCTTAAAAAAATGATCTTTAATTTGTTAAAAATTCCACATATAGCCTAATACCAAATTAAAATTTTTATTAAAGTATAGAAATAAGTATTAAAGTGAACTATTGATTTTAAAGACTATACTTCAAATACTATAATAAATTTTTTAATCATTTCTAATTAATATGAGTACAATTCCAAAAACTATGAGTGCAGTGCTAACGACTGGTCACGGCGGATTTGAAGTGCTTAATTATAGCGATAGTGTGGAAGTGCCTCAACCCAGGTCTGATCAAGTTCTGATTAAGGTTTTGGGTGCCGGTATTAACAATACTGATATTAATACTAGGACAGGATGGTATTCTAAATCAGTTACAGGTGAAACTAATTCTGAAAAATTACATAATTTAAATGATGATGGCAGCTGGTCAGGACAACCACTAAACTTTCCTCTTATTCAAGGTGCAGACTGTTGTGGTGAAATTGTTGCCGTTGGAAGTGATATTGATTTAAATCGAATAGGTGAACGTGTTCTAGTTCGAAGCATGCAACAGTATGCAGTTGATTACAGACCATTTGAATTTTGGACTGTTGGTTCAGAATGTGACGGAGCTTTTGCTCAGTACATGGTAGCTTTTGCTGATGAAAGTTATAAAATTGAAAGCAATTGGAGTGATATAGAATTAGCTTCTATTCCTTGTGCATATTCAACTGCAGAAAATTTGATAGAACGGTCAAATGTAAAAAAAGGTGAAATAGTATTAATTACTGGTGCATCTGGTGGCGTTGGCTCGGCTGCTATTCAGTTGGCAAAAAGACGTGGCGCTATTGTTATTGCAGTAGTTAGTAAAGAAAAAATCAACGAAGTTCAAAAGATTGGGGCAGATACTATTATCAACCGAGATGATAGTTTGCTAAGTATTCTTGGTAAGGAACATGTTGATGTTGTTATTGACTTGGTCGCAGGAAAGAATTGGGGGGAGCTGCTCGATGTTCTCAAAAGAGGTGCTCGATACGCATCCTCAGGTGCAATTGCTGGGCCCATAGTTGAGCTCGATATTAGGACTCTATATTTAAAGGACCTGACATTAATAGGTTGTACTTTTCAGGAGCGACAGGTATTTGAAAATTTGATTGGCTATATTGAAAGAAACGAAATTAAACCTTTGCTTGCTAAGAGCTACCCGCTTAGTGAGATCATAGATGCTCAAAAAGACTTCTTATCAAAAAAATATGTAGGGAAATTAGTTCTTATACCTTTCCACTAAGTTCAATGATATTTTGCTCATTAGCATAATTAAGTTGTCTCATAGAAAGATTGAAATTACTCATTTCTTTCTTAGAACATAAATTTGATTCCAATTACTAAATTCCAAACTTCGACATCTTCATCTTCAGCCCGAGCAATATTTTTGGTACGTCCAAGCTTTCGCTCATAAGCAACTCCAATATATGGGGAAATTGCTCTATCAATGAGATCGTAACTTAAGCGTAAACTTGTTTCGATAGAATTAAGGCCTGACCCAACACCTATTTCCTTATCATCGGAAAAAGCAAAATCCATTTCAACGGAAGGCTGAAGAATTAAATAGTTTGTGATAAGAAGTTCATATTCAGCATCAAGTCTTGCAGATGTATTTCCCTTTTCGCTAAGAAAAATGTCCGCATCTACTTCTATCCATTGTGGGGCAAGACCTGTTATTCCCAAAGTGCCATACCATCGATCAGATCCTTTAGGGGTATCAAGTCTAACACCGGCTTTAACATCAAAGAAAGTTGATAGAGGCTTTGAGAGCATTAGTCTATTTTCTAATTCCTCATTATCCCCTGATTTTGTATTGATTTCACCACTCCCATACCAGTTCAAATTAATTTCATCAGTACCAATAAATGCACTGCCACCCCAATTAAAAGTTTCTCCACTTTTATCACTAAAACGATATTCAAATTGTTCTAAGCTTGAGCCATAATAAAGTTTAGATTCCTTCCCATAAGATGGTAGTGAAAAAGTAATTGCAGCAATAAATAATGTTACACAAAAGTGTTTATTTTTTGAAATATTTTTCATGTAGCACTATTTCTACTACTGAACATTTGACATCAAGGAT
>CAJJBG010000038.1 GCA_905182345.1 Pelagibacteraceae bacterium AG-422-B15 | reverse complement strand
ACTCACTTCAAGGATGTACAGTTGCATCAGATGCCTTTTTCCCTTTTCCTGATGGACTCCTTGTAGCAATTGAGTCGGGAGCAACTTCTGTAATTCAGCCTGGTGGCTCGATGAATGATCAAGATGTAATTAATGCAGCTAACAATGCTGGAATTACAATGACTTTTACAGGAGTGCGACACTTTAAGCACTGATAAGATTTACGAATCTGTACTGGTTTTATTTTTTATTAAGCCAAAAACTGTCAGTAAAATCATACCAATAATAACAATCCATTTAAGCGAAGTAATTGTGCTTGATATTGTTACCTGAGCCTCACTCAAGCTTAGATAGTTTAAGTTCATATAAGCAATATTAATATTTTCTAAAATATCTAATACGAATGCTGTTACTGGAATCAGTAAAATTAATCTCTTGTTTTTAAATAATTTTATGTAAGCTCCTAAAATTAAAGATGTATACAGTATTGGATAAATTGTATCGAGTATGAGGGTTGAATATAGATTTATATATCGTCCATTCTCTCCCATCTGATAAAAACTTTTAAATACATCTGCCGATGTGTAACTAAAATGTAAGTCAAGCATGTTCCAAACTATGCCGTATGGAAGTAAGATAAATATAAGTCCACAGAAATTAAATAGAACAAATAAAATTATCTGTGATTTTTTTTTAGAAACAAAATTTAAATAATTTTTAACCATCTTCTTTTACATACCTCATCATAATGATACCTAATATGTTAAAGAGCATTATAACCAACATGGCATTTCGAAGGTTATTATCAAATATTAATATAATAGACATTAAGCCTGGCACTAACCATGAAGTTGATTTACCTGCAAAAGCATAAAGTCCAAAAAATTCTGCAGCTTTTTCTGGAGGAGAAATTTTTACCATAAGAGCCCTAGAAGCAGTTTGTGTTGGGCCAAAAAAAGTTGCAATTCCAATAACTACAAAAGTGTAAACTACCTGACTAGTAGAATTAAATATGCCCATAGTGAGTCTCTCAACTTCAGGAGAAAATTTTGCAACTTCTATAAAATAAAAAATTGTGGTTTGATCAATAGAGAGTGCTAAAAGTCCTGAGATCAATAAGCCCCATAATGAAATATTAATTACATTTTTTGAGCCAATTCGATCATTAAAATACCCACCTAAAATTGAACTTGGTCCGGCAAAAAGATTTAGAATAATACCAAGAATTAAAACTTGGGTTAATGTCATGCCAATAACTTGACTAGCATAAATTCCCCCAATAACAAACAATGCATTTAATGCATCTTGGAAAAATAGGCGCGCAATTAAAAAAGTGAATATATTTTTAAAATTTTTTAACTCTTTAAAGGTTTTAATTAAATTAGTTGTGCCTTGTTTAATTGAAGATAAAACTGGCAATTTGTTACTCTTAGTATCAGGAGTAAATAAAAATAAAGGTATTATAAAAAATGCATACCACACTGCACATAAGGGCCCAATAATTCTTATATGTTCATACTCACTCGTATTTAAACCATAAAGAGAATTAGTTTCACCACCAGGCCATACAAAAAAAAGTAAGAATATAATTAAACCTATTAACCCAGCAATATATCCAAGTCCAAAACCTAAGCCACTAAGAATACCCATGTTCTCTTTGGTTTCTAAATTAGTTAGCATTGAGTTATTAAACACTTCTCCAAAGCCAACAGCTGTAGATGCTAAAATCAATCCAAACATTACCAGCCAAATTCCATTGGGTGCACCTGGATATGCATACCAAAGCAATCCCATGCCTATTACAAATAAGACTGACCATAAGGCCATCCATCTTTTTCGGTTACCACGTAAATCAGAAATAGATCCAAGTATTGGACTTAAAATAGCAATGGCTATTCCAGATATAGTTTGGGTTAAAGTAAATTTTTGAGCACCATCATCCCCTGTAATGAATACATCTGTAAAATAAACTGCAAATACAAATGTCATAATTAATGTGTAGAAAGGTTGATTAGCCCAATCAAACATGGTCCAAGATAAACGTCCTAATCGTGATGCTCTAAATCCACTCATAAAGTATCTAGAGTCTATACAAATGATATTGATATGTATGTCAAAAAAAATGGAGCGAGTGATGAGATTCGAACTCACGACCTAAACGTTGGCAACGTTTCGCTCTACCCCTGAGCTACACTCGCATTATCTAAAAACCGCCAAATAATGGAGGTGAGGTGCTAAATTAAGAGGTTAGCAACAAAAAGCAAGACAAATTTATATTTTGTATAATCTATCCAGATATTATCTTATTGAATAATTATGAGTATTTTATAGTTTCCAAAGAAGTTTAATAATGATGAAATATTTCAAAAATTAATATGGTTAAAAATTACAAATTAATAGGTTTATTGATATTTTTTGGACAAAAGCTTTTCTTTGTTAGAGGCATATTTAGAAAATTACTAATCACATCGATTCATCGTCTTATAAGCTTTGATCCCTCTAAAGATCCAACTGAATCAAGGGTTGGTACTGTAGTTGATGGCGTGCCCTTCTTTTTCTATTTTGATGGGATGTCAGAAACAAAACAAATACTTGGCTCATATAATAAAAAAGAAATTAATTTTATTAAAAATAATACTAATAAAAACTCTATATTCATAGATATAGGTGCCAATATTGGTTTTTATAGTCAAAATATTGCTGCAACTTTTAATAATACAAAATTCTCAAAAATTATAGCTATAGAACCCAACCCAGTTTTAGTAAGAAGGATTGAAGACAACATAACTTTATTAGAGACAACTATTCCAAATATTAAAAATAGAGTGATTATAGAAAATTGTGCAGTTGGCAGTTCTAAAGAAGATATTTATTTGGATTTAAATGAAGGTTATGGAAATGCCAGAGTAAAGAGTAAGAAGAGCAATACAGCAATCCCAATTAAAATGTTAAGTTTATTAGAAATAATTAAAAAAAATAAGATTGAATATATTACTAACTTAAAAATAGATGTTGAAGGTTATGAAGATAAAGCTTTAAAGCCTTTTTTTGAAAATGCTCCATCTGAATTATTTCCCCAAAATATTGTTATTGAATATACAAGTCAAAGTGAGTGGGAAGATAAAAAATTTATTAAATACCTTTTAGAAAAAGGTTATAAAGAAGTTATTAAAACTAGAGGTAATTTATGCTTAAGTCTCAATGTAGGGTCATAAGTATAATTTTTTAAGCAGCACTTGCTTTATAAAAAGAAGTTCATATTTAACATAATGATATAACTAATATAATATTCTAATATGAAACCATATAAATCTATTGAAGAGTTTCCAAAAAAACTGCCCATATTTCCATTAACAGGAGCGGTTTTATTTCCACAAACACAATTACCATTAAATATTTTTGAACCTAGATATGTTCAAATGATAGATGAAGCCTTAAGTACTCCAAATCGAATTATTGGAATGATACAGCCACATCAAACTAAAGGTACCGATATCAAGACCTTAAAGAAAGTTGGTTGTACAGGTAGAATTTCATCATTTAGTGAAACTGGTGATGGCAGATATTTAGTAACTCTTAGTGGATTGGTGCGGTTTCAAGTAGCAGAAGAGCTTCCTACCACAACACCATATCGACAAATAATTGCAAATTACAACGAATATCAACATGATTTATTTCCAGAAAGTGCTGATCAAATTGATCGAGGCCATTTATTGAGCCTAATTAAAAAATATTTAAAACAAAGAAATTTGTTAGTAGATTGGGATATTATTGAGCAAACCCCTACTGACCATCTAATTAATTATAGTGGTGTTTTAGTTCCTTTTACTCCTGAAGAAAAACAGTTGCTGCTTGAAGCTAACACTTTAATTGGAAGGTGTCGTGCCTTAGAGGCCTTGTTCCAATCTTATGAACATGAACATCCTGAGAATACTGGTGGCAGTAATGAATTGCACTAACTAATATTACCCTGAAGCACTACGAACCAATAATTTTTTTATTAATTTAGATTTTTCAACATATGAAATGCCTAAGTTTGAAATTGTATTAACTAGAATGTTATTGTTTTTAAGAATTTTATCTAAATAATTGGTTGTAAAAGTATATATAGTATTATCAGCTTGTCTGGCTTGCTGATAATCATTCAACATAAATGGGTTACCCAACTCATAACCAATATACATATAGTGACTTATTTTATCTATAAGGGTTTCAATGTCTTTAATAGTTAGATTTAAACCTTGGCCAGCAATAGGATGTAGTGAGTGGGCAGCATCACCAATTAAGACAATAGATTCTGATATGGTTTCTTTAGCAAAATTAAATTTTAATCTATATTTTTGAAACTCTAAGAATTCTATTTGAGTAAAAATGTCATTAAAAATATTTTTTATATTTTCAAAAATTTGATTTTCATCAAGCTTTAATATCTCAGAATCGTTATCAAGTGACCATATAATGGAGGCTGTGTCTTTAGTAATTGGCAAAAGTGCTAATGCCCCGTCTTCAGTAAAAAATTGATAGGCATGATTTTTTGTATTTACCTTAGTATTAACAACTATGGATGTTTGATTTAACTCATTATTTATAGAGTTGTTTGGAAAATACTTATTAATTAATTCACACTTATTATCAGCAATTAGAATTAGCTTTGATTTTATTTGAATATTATTTTCTATGGTTAGGGTATTAATATTATTAATATACTTATGCGACCTAATATTAGTACTATTAATAATAGAAATATCAGAATTTTTTGTGATTAATTCATTAAGAGATTGATGTAATTCTTTATTTTGAATAATTCTTCCAAGCTCATTATTGTTATCTTTTTTAAAGTTCATTTGAAATTTCTTCTTAAGTTTGTACCAACTTAGTTTTGAACAGGAAATTTCAGATATGTTAACCGATTGATTAGAAAGTTCAGTAAGCCCAAGATCATTTAAAAAACGAATTGATTTAGATGAAAAGAAAGTAACTAAGTTACTATTAATGCTTTCATTTTCCTCTCCAATTATAACTATTTTACATGAGATCTTAGCTAATGCTAATGCCGTTAATTTGGCTGTTAGACCTAAGCCTATAATGACAATATCAACGTTGATCATATAATTTATTAAATTACCTTAAATTGTAGTTATAAAATATCGAATTCAATATATATAGTAATGTATGAATCATTTAATAGTTTATCTATGATATTAATTGATTAAATCAATAAAAATGCAGTTTATCCCTCAATCATATAAATACTTCCTAATTAATAGGCTAACAGAAATTATTGGGATCTGTCTGATTGGCTTTGCTATTATTGGCTTTGCAATACTTTTAACTTATTCACCATTTGATCCAAGTTTTAACAATGAAACAACACAAGAAGTTCAAAATATATTTGGAATAAGTGGAGCAATCATTGCTGATCTACTAATGCAAGTCTTTGGATTAAGCAGTTATTTGCTATTACTATTCTTTTTATCTTGGTCATATAGATTAATTATATTTAAGAAGTTGCCCTTTTTTGTAATTCATTTTTTTGCAGCTCTTGTAAGTATGATAATTTTAGATATTTCGTTCTTACTGTTTGAAATTAATATTCAGCATGGTTTTATAGCATTAGAATTTTATGAAAGTTTTTTAAAACCAATATTAATAAACTCTGCTTTTCATACTAAAATAATTAGTAATATTTTAGTCTTAATATTTCTAATAGGTTTTTTGACTTTAAGCTTTGGACTCACTAGGGATGATTGGAAGAAAATATTTTTAAAAATGTGGTTATTTATAAAACTATTAATTGGGAAAATATTGAGCATCTTAAAAGGTAGGAATAAACATCTAGATAGTAACTTCCAAAAAGAAGTCATCTTGAAGGAAAAAACTGAGCCTGAAATAGAACCTAAAATTAACTTTAAATCAATTAAGCATAAAATAATATCAGATTACATTAATGAGGAAAAAGATTCTTCTGAGACAGTTCAAAAGAAAATGTCTTTTAAAGAAGAGGTGGGCTATGTGCCACCGATGATTGATATTCTTTCATCACCCAAAGCTTCTGCTAAATCAATAATATCAAAAGAAGAATTAGATAACAATGCCCAAAAACTAAAAGCTGTATTAGCAGATTTTAAAATTGAAGCTGATGTCATAAACGTAAATCCAGGCCCTGTTGTTACAATGTATGAGTTGCAGCCAGCGCCAGGTACAAAAGCTTCTAAAATAATTGCACTTTCTGATGATATAGCAAGAAATATGAGTGCTGTGTCTACCCGTGTTGCTATCATCCCAGGCAAAAATGTTATTGGAATTGAAATGCCAAATAAAACTCAAGAAGCCGTATATTTAAGTGAGCTGTTTAGAAAAGAAGCATTTGTTAACTCAAAAGCTAAACTACTATTAGCACTGGGAAAAGATATTGCTGGTAATGCATATTTTGCTGACCTTGCAACAATGCCTCATTTATTAATTGCTGGAACAACCGGATCTGGTAAGTCAGTTGGTATAAATGTAATGATACTTTCAATACTATTTAGACTTTCTCCTGAAGAGTGCAAATTTATATTAATCGATCCTAAAATGTTAGAATTATCAGTTTACCAAGGTATCCCGCACTTAATTACCCCAGTTGTTACTAATCCTAAAAAAGCAATTACTGCTTTAAAATGGGTGGTAAAAGAAATGGAAGGACGTTACCAAAAAATGTCTCTTCTCGGAGTAAGAAATATTGAAAGTTATAACCAGAGAATTAGTGATGCGATAAAAAACAAAGAAATAATCAATCGTAAAATACCTACAGGGACAAACCCTGATACGGGACAACCAAAATTTGAAAATATTGCAATAGAATTAAATAAAATGCCATTTATTGTTGTGGTGGTTGATGAAATGGCTGACTTAATGATGGTTGCTGGAAAAGAGATTGAGCACACTATTCAAAGACTTTCACAAATGGCAAGAGCTGCTGGTATACACTTGATAATGGCAACTCAAAGGCCAAGTGTTGATGTTATAACAGGAACTATTAAAGCAAATTTTCCAACTCGTATTAGTTTTCAAGTAAGTTCTAAATTTGATAGCAGGACAATCTTGGGTGAAGAAGGATCTGAAAGACTCTTAGGTAAGGGTGATATGTTGCTCATGATGGGTGGTGGACGTACCACTAGAATTCATGGCCCATTTGTTTCTGATAAAGAAGTTGAAGAAATTGTTGCATCTTTAAAAGAACAAGGGCTGCCTGAATTTGATGAAGATATTATGAAAGAAGAAGAAGGTGAAATATTACTAGAGGGTAATAATTCTGGAAACGATGAATTATTTCAACAGTGCCTAGATATAATTAGCCGCGAAGGTAAGGCATCCACAAGCTTGCTTCAAAGAAAATTACAAATAGGCTATAATCGTGCAGCACGAATTATGGATCAACTAGAGGAAAGTGGATTTATTAGCCCAGCAAACCATGTTGGAAAAAGAGAAATATTTTATGATAAATTTAAAAGCTAATGCTTTTTAAAGTAGTCTTAAAATTAATTTTTATTATAATATTTTCATTTAATGTTTTAGCCAGTGATGAGGATTTATCTAAATTAATAGAGTTTAATTGGAATCAAATTAAAACTTTATCAGGTGAATTTACACAAACTTCTTCTGGCAAACAAATACTGAAGGGAGAGTTTTTTTTAAATAAACCTTATAAATCTTTTTTTAAATATAATGATGAAATTAACAATATAATTACAACAAGATTTTTTATTAATATTATTGATAAAAATCATAATTTAATTGATAGATACCCAATCATTAATCAACCTATTTATAAAATCTTATCAAACAAGGTTGCGTTTGATGATGATTTTAAAATCCTATCAATAAGTAAAATTAAAGGTGAGGTTATTATTCAACTAGGCTTAAATAATAATGCTGAAGCAAGGTCACACATAACTGTGACATTTGATGGAGTTGATTATTCATTAAAAAAGTGGGAAATAGTTGATCAATTTGGAAAATCAACTCTTTTAGAGTTTACAAAATTACGAAAGAATATATCAATAGAAGCAGATTTATTTTCTGTACAAGAAGAAAATTAAGAAATCAACAGCAAGCATAGAGGTTGAAACCAGTTTTCAATAAATATTATGGATAAAAGTTCGTTAAAAGAACTAGGGCGATGGTTAGAATTAAATAAAATCACAGAAGTTGAGTGTGTTTTTCCAGATATGGCAGGATCTACTAAAGGTAAAATTTTACCTGTTAATCGATTTATTAAATGTCTTGAAGATCAAAGCTTAAGAATTGCAGACTCAGTCTTTGGGCAAACAGTTTCTGGTAATTGGATAGATGAAAGTGCAATCATTGATTATGTTGAAGAGGATATGATAATGATACCAGACTTAACAACACTTAGAAAATTACCTTGGAATAAAGAACCTACCGCACAAGTTATATGTGATCTACATAATAAATCTGGTGAGCCTTCATTAATTGCCCCGAGACAAGTTTTAAGTAAAATAATTAAATTACTTAAGGAAGATGGATATAGAGCTGTAGTTGCTCCAGAGTTAGAATTTTATCTATGTGAAAAAAATCTTGATCCCAATCTTCCCTTACAAACACCTATTGGAAAATCTGGGCGGAAGGCTAACGAGGGTGATGTTTTTGGAATTGATGCGGTCAATGAGTTTGATGCTTTAACTGATGATATCTATGATTATTGTGAAACATTGGGTATTGGTGTTGATACTTTAGTCCATGAAAGTGGACCTTCCCAAATTGAAATAAATCTTAATCATGGTGATCCACTTAAACTAGCAGATCAGGCTTTTATTTTTAAACGTGCTGTCAGACAAGTCGCATTAAAACATAATATTCATGCAACTTTTATGGCAAAGCCACACCAAGGTCAGCCAGGAAGTTCAATGCATATTCATCAAAACTTAATATCCATTGCTTCTGGAAAAAATGCATTCTCAGATTCGAGTGGGAAAGAATCTGAAATTTTCTATAACTTTATTGGCGGCTTACAGACTTATTTGCCTGATGCTATGGTATTTTTCGCACCATACGTAAATTCATACAGACGTTTTGTAATTGATGCATCTGCACCCATCAATACTCACTGGGGATTTGAAAATAGAACGGTAGGCTTAAGGGTTCCATTGTCATCACCAGAATCAAAACGTGTAGAAAATAGAATACCCGGCGCTGATACAAATCCATACTTAGCTATTGCGGCATCACTAGCTTGTGGTTATTTAGGAATTAAAGAAAAATTGGAACCAGAAAAGCCAATTTCAGGCAGTGGCTTTGAACGTCGTCATAATATCCCCAAATATTTACCCGATGCTATTAAGCGTGTTAAAGTCAGTGATAATTTAGCAGAAGTAATGGGAGAAGATTTCATAACATTATATGCTGAAGTTAAGCAAACTGAACATGATGCCTATCAAAATGTAATAAGTGCATGGGAACGCGATCACTTGTTACTTAATGTATAATTTTTAAACTTATAAACCTATAATAAATCTTTGTTTATAAAATATCCATCATCCTGATGTAATATTAAATTAACTAGCTGAAGTGATTTTTCAATTTTGTATCTCATGGTATAAATATGTGTCTCTAATGTATGTGTATCAATACCTTCACTATAATTCCACACTTTAGATAATAGAGTTTTTTTATCCAAAGGTTTAGATTTGTGATCGATTAAAACTTTAAAAATTTCATTTTCCTTGTCCGTTAAATATAAAAAATTTTCTTTATTGTAAATAGTTTTTAATTGAAAAGAATATCTAAACTTTTTATAATTTTTTATATTTTTAATAAAAAAATTTTTTTGATCTAAAAAGTTTAGTACTTTATTTAAAAAATTCATAACATTGATAGGAAGATTTATTAATTCTAAGGAAGCAACATCCTCGCTAAGATATTGAGGTGCAGTAGTATCAGATTGAATAAGAAATAAATTTTTGTCAGCGAATATTCTATTATGATTTAACTTGCTAAATGCCATGCTATCTAAAATAACAGTTTCAGAATCAAAATTTATATTATTATTATCAATTAATAAAATGTTCAAAAAATAATTACTTGTCGGCGCATTATATTGTTCACATATTTCATTAAAAATTGCTTTTATTTCTTCGTTTAAAAAAATGAGATCAATTTTATTTTTTGTCATATAGATGATTAATATAGTATATTTATTATATAATGATCATAGTTAGAAAAAATCAACTTATATTCAATTCTCAATATTTTAGATGTAGTTTGGGTAAAAATGGTTTGAAATATAATAAAAAAGAAGGTGATCATTGCACACCAATTGGCATTTTTTCAATTGGTCGAATTTTTTATAGAAGTGATCGAGTTTTACTTCCTAAATTAGCTATTCCAACCCATAAAATATACAACAACTATGGTTGGTGCGATGATCCAAAAAGTAATCTATATAATCAATTAATTAAATTTCCATTTAATTATTCTGCAGAACAGCTACACAGAAATGATAGTTTGTATGACATTGTCTGTGAAATTAAATATAACGACACACCAGTAATAAAACATAAAGGCAGTGCAATTTTTATACATATAGCAACAAATGATTTTAAACCTACTGCAGGCTGCGTTGCTTTGCAGAAAGATGATCTTATAAAAGTATTATCAATGATGGATAGTAAAACAAAGATATCACTAAATAATTAACCACGATTTCCAAAAATAGCAGTGCCAATACGGATGTGTGTTGCACCGTACTTAAGGGCGATATCATAATCGTGTGACATTCCCATACTTAAATATTTAAGATTATGATTTTTAGCAATAGCTTGTAAGGTTTGAAAATGTTGGGATGGGTGCTCATTAGCTGGTGGCAAGCACATCAATCCATGAACTGCAACTTTATAAGATTTACATGTTTCAATGAAAGCGTCTGCAAGTTCTAGTTTTACGCCTGCTTTTTGTACTTCATTTGCAGTGTTGATTTGAATAAAGAATTTTTTTTCTAATAATTTTGTTGCATCCATTTCTGAAATAATTTTTACTACTTTTTCTCGGTCCACAGTATGAATAACATCACAATTAGAAATGATCTGAGAAATTTTCTTGCTTTGAATTGCACCTATAAAATGTAGCTTGATATTTACGTGTTCATTTTTAAGCGCAGTCCATTTTTTTTCTATTTCTTGCAGCTGATTCTCACCAAAAATTGTTTGTCCTTGATTAATTACTGATTGAATAGTTTCTATACTTTGTTTTTTACTTACTGCAATTAGCTCTACATCCTCAATATTTCTTCTCGCTTCAATTAAGGCATGCTTATAATTTTTATAAAATTTTTCAAATTCTAACATTGCTAAAAAAATAGGGTATATTTTATTTAAGGTAAAAAAAAACACCCCACAAATTAATGTGGGGCGCTTTTTCTTAGTACGTAATTATTTAATTGGTTTTAATTAAAAGCCAACTGAATAAAGTAGGTTCCAGTTAGAAGAGTCAGAAGCTGATCCTTCAGAGTACTGAAGAGTTAGGCCAATTCCGCCTAAATCTTTACCAACGTTATATCTAGTTTGGTCAGTATCTGCACCAGATGCAGGACTGTGATCCTCAAATGTATAACCAAGGTTTAAACCAGCAACTGAATAGTTAGCTCCAATAACTGAAGTTTCACCAGCACCGTCTGAATCATATTGACCATAACCTAAGTCAACACCAGCTACAGAATAGCCAAGTGTTATAAAGTTATCGTCACCTTCAGCAGCAGTAGCTTGGCTAACTTGACCAGCAGATACTGCTACGCCCATAACCGCACCGTTTACAGCAAATGCTTGTACTCTATTAGCATTAGAATTGCTTTCACCAACAGAAGCCTTAACAGACCAACCGTTCATTGAAGGAGATGTATACATAACACCACTTCCATGA
>CAJJBG010000037.1 GCA_905182345.1 Pelagibacteraceae bacterium AG-422-B15 | reverse complement strand
ATCAGATTTCGAATCTGAGGGTTGCAAGTTCGAGTCTTGCCGGGCGCACCAGAAATAAGGAATATTATGAATTTTTTTAAGCCTTTTGGACCAACTATTAGCAAGACGACACTGAGTAAAAATATTATTAAAAATATTAACGGTTATTGTGATGATGTTATTACCAGTAAATCAAAAAGTAAAAAATTAGACCATTCCAAGAAATTAATAGGGAATGTAGAGCAGCAATTTTTAATTACTAAATCTGTTTTTAAAAAAAATATAGAAAAACAGATTTTAGCTTCTATCAAGGAATATTATTTAAAAGTACCTGGAGTTAAAGTAAAAAAAATTACCATTGATTCGGCCTGGGTAGTTTGTCAGTATGCGGGAGATTTTAATCCACCTCATATTCATCGAGGCAATATTAGTGGAGTGGGTTATCTTAAAATCCCCAATTCAATAAAAAATGGAAATGAAAAAGGACTCGCAGGACAAATCTCATTTATGGATGGCAGAGTATCTATGCCACGAAATAGTCCTCCATTAGTAAGTCATAGACAGACATTTAAACCAAAAGTAGGAGATTTATTTATTTTTCCATCTTTTTTAATGCATGACGTACATCCATTTAGAGGTGATGGTGAACGTAGAAGTTTCTCTTTTAATGCTTTTGTGGATGCTTAAGTAATTTTTCTATTATTTTTTTCCCAATTCTACCTTTGCGAATTATTTTAACTTTATCATTTGCTAGACTAACAATAGTAGATTCATTTCCCTCAATTTTATGCATACTAGTAAGAGCATAAGATAGATTTTTTTTACCTAGTATTTCTAATTTATCAATATTTTTTTGTATCTTTCCCCCATGAACATTAGCACTAGTACTAGCAAGTGGAATGTTTATTTCTTTTAAAAGAGTTAATAAAGCTTTATGTTTAGGAATTCTAATACCTACAGTTGCCAAAAGATTATGACCATAAAATATTTTTTTATTCTTTTTCTTCACTACCAGAGTTAGATCTCCAGGCCAGAAAGCTTTTGCAATTAATTCTTCTCGTTTAGAGAAATAACCAATTTTTTTAGCATCAGCTAAGGAAGCGACAAATATTATTAATGGGAGTTTTTTAGGCCTAGATTTTATCTGAAAAATTTTATTTACTGCTTTTTCATTATACGCATTTGCTACTAATCCATAAACAGTATCAGTTGGGACAGCAATTACCTCTCCATTTACTAGACTTTCTTTAAGTAATTCAATATTATTTTTAGAATATTTAATAATTTTATTATGCATATTTATGACTGTTACTAAAGTATTTTACCACACAGATTTTGAAAATCATATTCCCACTTTAAATAATCCTGAGTGTTCTAAAAGAGTAGAGAATATAATAGATTTAATTAATAAAGAAAATTTAACTAATTTATCAATAATTGAGCCAAATAAAATTAATAAAGAATTAATATATGCAGCTCACGATACCAATTTTGTTAAAGATACACTAAATAAATTTCCTCAAAATGATGATATTATCTACCTTGATCAAGAAACTCCTGTTTCCAAAGGCTCGCTAGATTCGACATTAAGAGCTGCTGGAGCAGGCATTGATGCCATTGATTTAATTTTAAATAAAGAGTGTAGGAATGCATTTTGTATTGTACGTCCGCCAGGGCATCATGCATGTATTGATCGATCAATGGGCTTTTGTGTATTTAACAATGTAGCAATAGCAACTTACTATTTAATTAATAGATATAGATTTTCAAATATTGCTATTATTGACTTTGATGTGCATCACGGCAATGGAACACAAGATATATTTTATGAAAATAAAAATGTGAGTTATTATTCAACACATCAATACCCACTTTACCCAGGTACTGGAGATGTTAATGAAGTAGGTATTAATAATATTTTTAATGTTCCACTTGAAGCAGGAACTAAATCAGCTGTTTATCAAGATTTATTTGATGAAAAAATAATTAAACAATTAATAATTCAGAAACCAGATTTTATAATTATTTCTGCTGGTTTTGATGCCCATAAAGATGATCCGCTAGCTAATATTAATTTATCAGAAAACGATTTTTCAATAATCACCAAAAAGCTTATGAATATTGCTAAAGAATTTTGCGATGGAAAAATACTATCTATGCTTGAAGGTGGTTATGATATAAATGCCTTAGAACGTTCTATGTTAGCACATATAAAAACTTTACAGGAATAGAATCATGAAAAAGAAAACTATTAAAGATTCTTATGGCAAACTAGTTGAAGTAAAATCTTTTGATGAATATTGGGATGAGTTTCATAGAATAGAAAGTCTTTCTATGAAAGAATCAATACGCCAAAAAAGAGAGAGACAATCTAAGTTTGAAAATAAAAAATAATAGTTACTTAATTGCTTGTACAGTTTGCCAAGCCATTTGAGCAAGAATAGGTACAAATGCTCCGTATTGTTTAGCTTGATCACTCGACGCAGTCCCATCTCTAACACGCCCAGCAATTCCTTGTGTAATCCCAGCTAATCTAAACATGTTATAAGCCAAGAAGAAATCCCAATCTTGAATTTCATTTCTATTAGTCTTCTTATAATATGCTTGAGCATACTCATCCTCATTGGGAATATTCAATTCTTTCAAATTTGCACCAAGTATTCCAATTCCTTGTATTGCTAACGGCATTCTCCAAGACATCATGTGGTAAGTAAAATCAGCAATTGGATGGCCTAATGTAGACAATTCCCAGTCCAATATAGCTATAACTTCATTAGAATTTTTATCAAAGACCATATTATCTAGCCGAAAGTCACCGTGAACAATAGATGTTTCTTCACCAGATGGAATATTTTCTGGAAGCCATTGAATTAAATTATCCATTTCAGGAATGAGCGTAGTTTCTGAATCTTTGTACTGCTTTGACCATCTAGTTATTTGTCTAGCCATATAGTTTTCATATTTTCCATAATCACTAAGCCCTATACTTTTAAAATCAGCATTATGTAACTTTGCTATAGTATCATTCATAGACCAATAGATTTTACTTCTTTCTTCTGAAGAGCATTTAGCTAAAGTTAGATCCCAAAATATATTTCCATCAACATGATCCATTAGAAAAAAGGGTGTTCCCACAACATTTAAATCTTCACATAGATCATAGGTTTTAGGAACGGGCACATCTGTTTGATTTAAAGCTGTCATAACTTTATATTCACGATCAACAGCATGTGCGGACGCAAGAAGTTTTCCAGGAGGCTTTCTTCTTAGTACAAAGTTTTTTAAATTTGTTTGAATTAAGTATGTGGGATTTGATTGGCCACCTTTAAACTGTTTTACATCTAGAAGACTGGTATCATTACCTAATAAATTTTTTAAATATTTTTCTAGGGGCTCATGATCAAGTAAAAGTTTTGGATCAACATCTTTGGTGCCACTAAACTGAGAGGTTCTATCCATTATTTATTGCTCTCCATCCTATATCTTTTCTATACGTGCTTTCAGGCCAATCAATCTTATCTATAGCAGAGTAAATATCATTTAAAGCAGACTTCAAATCATTTCCACTTCCAGAAATAGAAAGGACTCTCCCACCATTAGCAAGTATTTTTTCATCCTTTAGCTCAGTACCAGCATGAAATATTTTAATACCTCCTTCATTTTCTGCTAATTCTAAATTTTTAATTTCAGTGCCTTTTTTATATTCATTTGGATAGCCAATACTTGCCATGACAACTGTTGCAGCATGATTATTAGCCCAATCGGCCTTTATCTCATTTATATTACCATTGATGGTTCCCAACATAAGTTCAACAATATCTGATTTAAGTCTTAACATAAGAACTTGGCACTCAGGATCACCAAAACGAACATTATATTCAACTAATTTTGCCTTGTTATCTTTAATCATTACGCCAGCATACAAAATTCCTTGATAGGGGGTTCCAAGATCTCGCATAGCCTTTAAAGTTGGCTCAATCATTTCTTGATTAACTTGTGTTTGTATTTCTTTAGTAAAGACTGGTGCAGGTGAATATGCACCCATACCTCCAGTATTTGGTCCAGTATCTCCGTCACCAATTCTTTTATGGTCTTGTGCACTTGAAAGAGGAACATAATTAGTGCCGTCAGTAAATATAAAATAACTTGCTTCTTCCCCATCCATAAATTCTTCTATTACTAATTCACAGCCTGACCCAAATTTATTATTAAAAATATCTTCAATTGCAATAAGCCCATCATCAAGTGAAGTAGCAATAGTCACTCCTTTTCCAGCAGCTAAGCCACTAGCTTTTATAACCACTGGTAATGAATGGCTTTTTAAATAATCTTCAGCTAATTTTTTTTCTGTAAAACTTTTATATGTGGCAGTAGGTATATTGTACTGTGAGCAAATATCTTTCATAAATATTTTTGATCCTTCTAGACCTGCTGGAATTTTTTTAGGACCAAATGCTTTAATATTTTTACTATTAAGAAAATCAACTACCCCATTTACTAGAGGAACCTCAGGGCCAACTACAACTAAATCAATTTTTTTTGCTATACAAAAGTTATGTAAAATATCAAAATTATTAATATCAATATTATGTGCTTCAGCTATTTGTGATATGCCATAGTTACCTGGGGCACAAAACAACCTAGATAATTGCTTGCTTTTGGCTATGGAAAAACACAAAGCATGCTCTCTAGCGCCATTTCCTAAAACTAAGATATTCATAATATTATTTTTAGACTAATTAGTATGATAATATATATTAGTTTATATTAAAAATGACCAAAGAAAATATCCCAGAGTATTCAGTTACAGAATTATCAACAGCACTCAAGAGCACAATTGAGGAACAGTTTGGATATGTTAGAATTAAGGGAGAGTTATCAGGAATTAATAACCATTCATCAGGTCATATATACCTTACTTTAAAAGATGAAAATGCTGTTATTAATGGAATTATCTGGAGAAGCAGCGTTGCAAAGATTAAAATTCGACCTGAAGAAGGCTTAGAAGTTATTTGTTCTGGAAAAATTAGTACTGGCTATAATCCGGGGCGATTTGCTGGAAGATCAAACTATCAGATAACCATAGATAGTATGAAGCCAGCTGGTGTTGGTGCTCTCATGGCTGTGCTGGAAGAAAGAAAGAAAAAATTAAATGAAGAAGGCTTGTTTGATGAACGGCATAAGAAAAGTATCCCATTATACCCTAAGGTAATTGGTGTAATTACCTCTCCCACTGGGGCGGTGCTTCAAGATATCAAACATAGAATTTCTGAGAGATTTCCATGTAATGTTTTGTTGTGGCCTGTTCCGGTTCAAGGTAACGATGCTGCAGATCTTATTGTTAGTGCAATAGAGGGATTTAATAATTTAGACAGTAATTCAAATATACCAACGCCAGATATCATAATTCTTGCCAGAGGCGGTGGTAGCATTGAAGACTTATGGTGTTTTAATGAAGAAAGTATCGTTCGTGCAGTTTCTAATAGTAGAATTCCATTAATTTCAGCAGTAGGACACGAAACTGATACAACATTAGTTGACTTTGCTTCAGATCGAAGAGCTCCAACGCCTACAGCTGCAGCAGAGATTGCAACACCGTCAAAAGAAGCCCTGCTATCTGAGCTATTTGAAAGTGAGAATAGAATAAATGCCAGTATTAATAGCTGTATCAATATAGCCAAAGAAAGAGTTGTTAATGTACAAAAATTATTTCCTAGCTATGAGTATTTATTTAGCACCAAGACAAATGACCTAAATAGTTTAGCCCATAGACTACCAGGAGCACTAAAATTATATATTCAAAAAGAAATGACTAATTATAAAAATATTGGATCAAAATTAAGCCTTAATACCTTAAAAGAAAAAATTAAAAATAGTCAAAGTAACTTATTGATTAGCACTAAGCAGCTGGTAAAAGTTAACAAGAATAATTTTAATAACTTGTCAAATAGATTAAATTCAACAAATAAACTTCTAGAAAGCTTAAGTTATAAATCAGTTATAAAAAGAGGTTTTTCTGTAGCACGTAACAGTTCTAATAAGATAATAAGTGAAAAAACCGATATAATCGAAGATAATAGAATAAATATAGAAACTAAGTTTGGAATAATTCAAACAGAGGTAAAAAAATGAATACTAGCAAAGGAGTGTTAGCTGAAATTATGCTTGAACATGGTAATTTTAATTTTGTAAAAAATGGTGATCATGTGCTTTGTTCAATAACTCAAAAAATAATTCCAATTGAAGAATTAAAGTATTGGAATGTTGACTTACAGGAAGTGTATGCGTCGCCTGAAGTGGCCCTAAAGAGATTCAAAGAACTAAATGAAGTTTAAATTAGCAATTATATTCATTATTATTTTTTTTACTAAAAATAGTCTCAGTCAAGTTTTACCAGAAACTACATTACAAGGTAGTTTAATTGTTGGGCAGCTGTCTCAAGGTGATCAAATAACATTAAATGGCAATAAATTAAAGCTTAGTAAAAATAAGTATTTTGTATTCGCAGTTGGAAGAGATGAGCTTGGTCCATTAAATATTGCCATATTTGAGAACAAGAAATTATTATCACTGAATCAAATAAAAATTATTACAAGAGAGTATGATATTCAGAAAATAAATGGTTTGCCAGAAAAAATGGTTACACCAGATGAAGAAATACTTAAAAAAATTATTGCAGACAATAAAATTATATCTAAGGCTAAACTGCTTGATCTAGACAATGTTTTTTTTAAGAAAAAATTTCTTATACCTACGAATGGAGTAATTTCTGGAGTATTTGGAAGCCAAAGAATTTTGAATGAGAAACCAAAGAGTCCACATAGGGGGCTAGATATAGCTGCACCAAAAGGTGAGCTTGTTTATGCTACTAATGATGGAATAATAACATTAGCTGAAGATAATCTGTATTATACTGGTGGCACCATTATAATTGACCATGGTCACGGTGTTAAATCTATTTATGCGCATCTGTCTGCTGTAGATGTGGTAAATCAGCAGCGGATAAAAAAAGGAGAAATGATTGGTAAAGTTGGCTCAACAGGAAGATCTACTGGACCACATTTACATTGGGGAGTCATGTGGTTTAATGAATACGTTGATCCGCAGCTTTTAATTAGTCAATAAGTTTAACTTTGCCAATTCTATTCAATGATAAGCTTCCAATTTGTGGTTTATATTTGGATGGCCATAAAAAATATATAGTTAATAGCAATAATGTTGATACAAAGATTAATAATAAATAGATGAAAAATTTTATAATTATTTTAATCATTATTTATTACCATCTATTATGAAGCCAAAAATATTGACCAGGATTTTCAGAGATTTTTTTTTCAAAAAACTGGTTAATTTGATCCGTTATTTTTTTAATGTTTATACTATTATTCTCTATATTATCAGAGTTTATTGGGCTAAAGAACTCTACTTCAAAATTAGATTTTTGAGTTCTTTTTGCCCAAGCTAAATAAATTTGACGCTTATATTTTAATGCGATTTGAGCTGGTAGAGTTGTAGTTTTAGCATTTATATCAAAAAACTTACTATCAATACCAGAATTTAATTTTAAGTCTGCTAACAAAGCTAATGAATTTCCATTATTAAAATCATTTATTATTTTTTTTGTACCTATCATATTTTTTTCATAACACTTTACACTAAATTTATCTCTCAAACTATTTATGATATTTCTTGCGTATGGATTATTCGGTTGCCGCACTATTCCAGATATTTTATTTGATTTTTTTCTACATGTAATCCCCATAACTTCCCAGTTTGCATTGTGGGCGGAGACTAGAATTTTTGAACCACTATCATCAAAAAATTTTTTAAAGTGCTCATTTTCTATAATCTTTATTCGATCACTCTTTGTAGATGCCAGGGTAGAAATGTGAGAATATTCAGCTGCCACTCTACCAAAATTATCCCAAGTTTCATTATTAATTTTCTTATACCAAGCATCATTCATATCTGGATATGCTCTTTTCAAATTTCGTAGAATTACTTTATTTACATTTAAATTTGGACCTATTGCCCTAGTTATAATTGAACCTAATTTGCTTGCAGTATCTAAAGGCATTAGTTTGAAGATTGAATAAATAAACATAATGAACAAACCTTCTACGGGGTATCTTATAAAATTATCTAATAGTTTTTTCATGTTATTCTAACTGAGAATGGATTTAATAAATGATTGTTGATTATCTATCTCTATTTTTATTGGTAGTTGTTTAATAATATCTTGGTACTCTTTTTTCAGTCTAACCCAGTCTTTTGATGTTGTATAAACATCTACCTTGTCTTTAATAGCATTATTAATTATTTTTTTAATCTCTATATCTGTAAAGTTATAATGATCTGGAAATGAAGTTTTATTAATTATTTTGAAATCTTGTTTCTCCAAAGTATCAAAAAAATTTTCATTATCTGCAACTCCACTAAAAGCATAAATTTTATTGCCATCGCCTTGAATATTGCTTATTAGTCTAGCTTGATAAAGAGTATTCATATGATTTTCATACTTAGGTATGATACTTGTCTTGTCATCGCCAACGATCAAAAAAATTGAGTTATTCTTTGGTACCGTTGATATTGTTTGTCTCATTGGTCCAGCTGGCAGCACTAATTTATTACCAAAACCACGCCTACCATTAATCGCAATAATATTTTTATTTTTATTAATTGACATATCTTGAAGGCCATCGTCTAGAATAATTAAATCTGGATTCTCATTTTCAATAATTTTATTGATAGCATTTTTTCTATTTGAGCAGGTATATGTAGAAACAACTTGAGAATAAAGAAGTGCCTCATCTCCTACATCGATTACAGTATGCTCAGGTTTTACTTTTGTTAATTCTTTTAAATTACCTTTATACCCCCTTAAGAGTACCACAATTTTTTTATTTGGAAGCATTTCAATTAAAGATAAAGCAATAGTAGTTTTTCCAGATCCACCAACTACAATATTTCCAACACAAATAATATTAGCACTAAAACTGTTTTTTTGTGTAAGAGTTTTTTTAAGATTAAAGGCTATGTAGTAAAGTATAGAAAAGGGTATTAAGGAAAGTGCAATTATTCTAAACAAGAAATTATTATTGTACCAAATTTTTAGGAATAAATTGTTTAAAGCCTTATGAATCATTTGTTTAAAATTTTATTGTTTAGCTGCTCGATAGTACCCTTAATAATATCTAGACCTTCAGATTTAATTTTTAATTCTAATGAAGCTTCATCATTTATTTTAGTGTCACTATAGCAGTTTAATAGTTTTATCTCTAATTGCCTTTGGTTTTCAACTATATCAGTTATAGAAAAGTGATTTAATGTTTCATAAACTTCTAAAAAATTCTCTATATGTTTTCCATGGAATATATTTTTACAAAAGTATGCAGCTTCAATAGGGTTTTGTCCACCATGAGGAACAAGACTTCCGCCCATAAATACAAAATCTGCCAATTTATAGAAAAGGCCTAATTCTCCAAATGTATCTGCTAAGTAAACATCTGTATTTTGATCAATTAAATCTTTTTGAGACCTAACTGCAAGTGTAGAAGAATTTATCTCACTTGGTAGATGTTTTCTATTAGGGTGTCTTGGTACAATTATTGAAATAAATTCTGGATGGGTTATCCTAATATTTTTAGTTATTTCAGAAATAATTTTTTCTTCTCCAGGGTGAGTACTTGCAGCAACAAGAATTTTTCTACCTTTAAAATCTTCTTCTAATTGTTTAAATAAGTTTAAATCAATTGTGAATTTTTCTGTACAAAACTTAAGATTACCTATGTAGCGAGTATCTTTGATGCCAAGTTGATCAAAAAAAAATAAACTTTCTTTGTTCTGTGTTAAACACAAGTCAAAATTGTTAAATAGTTTTCTAGATGTTTGTTTAAACTTTAGCCACTTTTTGTAAGAAGAAAGAGTCATTCTGCCATTAATAATTGCTAGATTAATATCTAATTTCTTTATTTGAGTTATTAAGTTAGGCCAAATTTCTGATTCTATGAAAATAGCTGCGTTAGGTTTCCAATATTTTAGGAATCTTTTATTAAAGCTAGGTATATCTAGAGGTAGAAACTGATGAATGGTCTTACCAGTTAACTTATTATCTAATATTTTAGCTGAACTAACTGTTCCTGTCGTAAGTAAGATTTGTGAGATTGATGCGTCTTTTTCAAGCGCGTGAATTATAGACAAAGCAGATAAACTTTCTCCTACACTAGCGCCATGAATCCAGACAATTTTTCCTGACTTCCTAGCTACACCAGCATAACCATAGCGTTCTTTTATTCGCTTAATATCTTCTTTATTATTTTTAATTCTTTTACTTAAATATAAGTAAACAAAAGGTCTAAATAAAATAGACATTATTTTGTAGACAATAATTAACATTATTTTAATTTAACTTATTTGCTGCAAGATTAGTAAGTTTTATTAGGTTTTCTTGGAGTAAAATCTGTTGTGAAGATATAGATTCTTTCCTTCCACTTACAATTATCGGGTCTCCCCAGACAATACAAATCTTATTAAATGGTTTTGGGACTAAGAATTTATCCCATGTATTTAAAGTCCATTTTTTTTTAAAGGATAAGGCCATTGGAAGTATCTTTTTTTTACTTATCCTAGCAATATTAATTGTTCCTTCGCTAACCTCATGTCTTGGTCCTCTTGGACCATCAGGAGTTATACCAATTGAAATATTCTTTTTTAGAGAATTTAAAATCATTCGAATAGTTGCTAGACTATTTTTTTCCTTTTCCTTATTAGGGTTATTTGTGGAGCCGCGGATTGAATTAAAACCATGAAATTTAATAGTATCAGATATAATATCGCCGTCTTTATGTTTAGAAATTAAGATATCTATTCTTGTCTTGTTTTGCCAAGTTGATGGCGACATTAGAAGTTGATCATGCCATAAAGCGTAAATAAAAGATTCTTTTTTTAGAGTTAGTTTATCTAGTGCACGCTTATTAATTAAAATTTTTTCTGAAGTAATGTAGACAAAATAAATATATAAAGCGCCAACCAAAGAAAGAAATTTTTTAACAAGGTAAATATTTAAAATATATTTAAACATTTAATTAGAACTGGCGTTCATAAAGCTTTTTATAAAGACCATTCTTTTCTATAAGCTGTTTATGATTACCAGATTCTTTAATTTCTCCTTCACTTAGTACAATAATTTTATTAGCATTTTCAATTGTGCTTAATCTATGTGCTATTACCAAAGTTGTTCTGTCTTTCATAAGTATTTGTATAGCCTCCTGAACAGCGTGCTCAGATTCAGAATCTAGGCTTGAAGTAGCCTCATCTAATAAAAGTATTGGTGCATTTTTTAAGAAGGCTCTTGCAATAGACAATCTTTGCTTTTGACCACCTGAAAGACTATAGCCTTTTTCGCCAATTAAAGTTTCATATCCATTTGGAAGATTTAATATGAAATCATGAGCAGAAGCAGATTTTGCAGCATTAATAATATCTTTATCAGAGGCATTTTTTCTACCATAAGAAATATTTTCTTTTATAGACAAGTCAAAAAGAATGGGCTCTTGACTTACAAGGGCAATTGCAGATCTTAACGAATAGAGACTAAGGTCTTTTGTATTAATTCCATCTATTGTAATTGATCCACTTTGTGGATCATAGAATCTAGGTATTAAGTTTAGAGTTGATGTCTTGCCCGAGCCACTAGGACCAACTAAAGCAGTGATACTATTTTGAGGTAGCAATAAATTTATATTATTTAGAACTTGTTTAGATTCAGCATATGAGAGATTAACATTTTTAAATTCTATTTCTCCATTAGAAACGACTAATTTTAGTGCATCTTTTTTTTCAGCTATTTCAACAGGCTGATCTAACAATTCAAACACCCTTGCTCCAGCAGCAAAACCTTCCTGCATCATAGTGTTAACCTGGGCAAGACTTCTTAGTGGCTGAAAAGCTAGCATCATAGCGCCTAAAAATGATATAAATTCATTTAACGGCAGATCACCTTGTATTCCTCTAATTCCAGCATAGTACATAGCTCCAGCTATACCAAAACCAGCTAAAAATTCAGAAAATGGAGCAGCCGCAGCCTTTGTTTTTGTAACTTTTATTATAAGTCGCATTCTTCGATATATAGATTCCGAAACTTTTTCTATTTCAGCATCTTCTTGTTGATAAGCTTTCACAATTCTAGTGCCATCGAGGTTTTCACTTAATAAAGATGCCAGCACTCCAGTTTCAACTTGAGTTCCTGTAGAAGCTTTTTTCATTCGTCTTCCTAAGCGCTTTGAAAAATAGCCAACTAGAGGAATAGCAATCATTGCAATTAATGATAATGCCCAGTCTTGATAAAACATTACTGCCAACAAACAGATGAGAGTTAGAAGATTTCTAAAAGCATTTGCCAAACAATCGCTAACTGCAGATTGAAGCAAAGTAACATCATAAAGAAAATTTGAAATAATTTTACCTGAGTGATTAATTTGAAGCCAGCCTAAGTCAGCATAAGTAATTTTAGTAAACATTTTGATTTGAATATCAGCAATTATCTTTTGACCAACCTCAGTTAAAATTGAAACCTGAAAGAACGTAGCAGTGCCTTTAACTAATAAAATTCCGATTATTCCAAGAGGTATCATCCAGACCATTTGTGGATCACGGTCTAAAAATATTTTCTCAATAGCTGGATCAAGCAACCAGGCTGTTGCACCCGTTGCCAAAGCAATTATTAGCATAAATATAAAAGACGAGCTTAACTTGGCCATTTGAGGCCTAATGTTCTCTTTAAAAAGTCGACTTAGGATTTCTTTGTTATTCATATATGAAAAATAGATTCTATCATTTTCAGCTTAGTAGTTCTAATTATTGAATAATTAAAATAAGGCTATTTTCCGGCCAATGTCATGCCTTCTATGCATATTGTAGGAGCATTTGAGCCAAATTTAAATTCTAAATCGTTAGCTGCAGACAAATTTAAGAACATCTCAGTAAGATTAGATGCAATTGTTACCTCACTAACAGGATAGGCTAATTCACCATTTTCAATCCAAAACCCACTTGCACCCATACTGTAGTCACCTGTAATTAAATTAATACCCATACCAATAAGCTCTGTTGCATAAAAACCATTATTTATAGAGCCCACAAGATCATCATAAGAGAGCATTCCATTTGCCATAAATAAATTAGTAGTTCCTGTGCCAGGAGGTGAGCCAACAGATCGTGAGGCATGACCGGTAGTCTTAAGATTTAATTTTTTTGCGGTAGCGGTGTTTAATAACCAAGTTTTTAAGACTCCATTACTTACTAGTTCAGTTTTCTGATTCCTAACTCCCTCACCATCAAACAAGCTTGATTTCAAACCTCTAGTAATTTTTGGGTCATCAATAATTGAGATGTCTTTTCTAAAAATTTGCTTATTAAGACTGTCTTTTAAAAAACTAGTACCACGAGTTATCGAGTTGCCTGATATTGCTCCAGCCACATACCTAATTATATCACTACTAATTCTTTTGTCGAAAACAACTGAAGTTTTACACGAGTTAACTTTTCGAGGATTCAATCTTTTTAATGTTAGACGAGCAGCATTAGCCCCAATCTCTTCTGGATTTGTTAAATCTTCATGATGTCGAGCAACTGCATAATCATAATCGCGTTCCATAGCTAAACCTTCACCAGCAAGAACAGAGCAAGATATAGAATTACTAGATGACTTATAGCCTCCAACAAAGCCATGACTCGTTGCTAAAAAAAATTCCCCAGTTGAGTAAGATGCACCTGCGCCCTCAGAATTACTTATACCTTTTACACTTATAGCTTGATCTTCACATTTTTTTACACTCTCAACCATTATAGCCGTATCAGTTTCATAGTTTTGACATAAATCAAGTTCAGCAAACTCAGTTTCTAATTTAGATGAATCTCCTAGACATGCCGTATCATCTTCTGGGGCAAGCTTGGCCATCTCAACAACTTTTGTAACAAGAGTATCAATATTTTTTGTATCAAAATTTGAAGATGAAACAAATGATTGCCGAGAACCTATCAGCGCTCTAATTCCAAAAGTTTTATCAGAAGATTCTTCTATGTCTTCAATCTTTCCCAATCTACATGAAACTGATTTACCTGTTGCTTTAGCAAGTACAATGTCACAGTCTGTTGCACCAGCTGCTTTAGTTTTTTCGATGATTTGATTAGCTAAATTATTGAATTCCATATTAGTAAATATAACTTGATACCAGTCCTATACAAATGAGTAATCCTAGATACTGATTACTTTTAAATATTGCAAGACATACCTCAGGTTTTTTAATATCTAGTTTTATTATTTGACTAATTTGTTGGGCAAAAATGAATATTAAGCAGATATAGAACAGTACATTTTGAGATGAAAGATAGCCAAACATCAAAAGACTTAGTGTCATAAAGCCATAAAAAGATGAAATCCAGTATTTTGACTGTTCTCCAAATAGAATGGCCGTTGATTTAACTCCAATCGAGAGATCATCATCTATATCTTGATAAGCATAAATTGTGTCATAGCCTAATGTCCAAAAAATTCCTGCTAAGTATAAAAACAACACATCAATTGATATAGAGTTAGTTATAGCAGAGTAAGCAATCAACACTCCAGTATTGAAAGTTAATGCTAACATTAGTTGAGGCCAATGAGTTATCCGTTTTGTTAGAGGGTAGAGTATTAATAGTACAAATGAAAAAAAGCCAATTTGAATCGATATCCAGTTAAGACTTAATAAAATACAAAGCCCTATTAGGGATAAGGTAAAAAATATCACCAGAGCTTCATGCAGTGTAATAGAATTATTAGCCAAAGGCCTGTCCTTGGTTCTTTCTACTTGTGCATCTATGTTTCTATCAAATATATCATTTATTACGCAGCCTGCAGATCTCATTATGAAAGAGCCTAAAATAAAGATTATAAATAAAAAAAAAATTATATTTTATATCTGAAAATGATTTACATGCGGCTAATAATCCCCAGAGACATGGAAACATTAGAAGAAATGATCCTGTAGGACGATTTAATCTTGTTAGTATTATATAAGAATTTAATTTAGTATTCATCAGTAGTAAAAGTATAACTAATAAAGAATTAATAATAGCTAAATATATCATGAAAATTAGAAATAGAATCTTTCTAGATCAAATAATTAAAATAGAAGAACAAATTATTCTTACGAATAAAATTGCGCATTATCTATTAAACGTATTGAGATGTAAGGTTGATGAGCAAATTCTTATCTTTAATAATGATGGAGAATGGCTGGCAATAATTAAAAATATTCAATCAAAAAAAATAATAATTGCTATTGATAAAAAGACTAGAGATAGAAAAAATAATAAGGAAATAAAACTCTATTTCTCGCCGCTTAAAAGAACGCCCAATGAAGTGCTTATTCAAAAATGCACTGAAATTGGAATCACTATATTTCAACCAGTAACAATGGAACATACTAATATTTCTAAAATTAATACTGAACGCTTAAGACTGATTGCCATTGAAGCGGTTGAGCAATCAGAACAACTATCCATTCCAAAAATTTATCAAACAACTAGCTTTATCGAATTTATTAAAAATATTGAAAAAAATGAATTAGTTATTGCATGTACTGTTGAATGTATAGATGTAACTATAAGTTCAATATTAAGAGGCTCAACGCATACTTGTATTTCAATATTAATAGGCCCAGAAGGTGATTTTTCTGAAAAGGAAATTAATGCCATAAAGACTAACAAAAATATCATTGAGACATCATTAGGCCATAACATTTTAAAGGGAGAAACAGCAGCAATAGTTGCAACTGCATTAATAAAGGATAGCCTAACTAAATGCTAACAAAACATGATTTAGTTAACTATTTTTTAGACGGAGCAAAGTCTAAAGGTTCAGAAAAAATTGGAACTGAGCATGAAAAATTTATTTATGATAAAGATGATCTGTCACCAATACCTTTTGATGGAAATAGAAGTATATCTGCTATTTTAAAAAAATTTGTACAAGATGGCTGGGAGCCAGTAAAGGAAGGGAGTGAGCTTATTGGAGCAACTAAAGATGGTGCTAGTGTGACATTAGAGCCAGGTGGTCAATTTGAGTTATCGGGTGCACCGTTAATAAATCTACATGAAACCTGTCGAGAAATTAATAGCCATCTTAGTTTTACTAAATCTTTAGAAGAAGAATTTAATATTGGTTTTTTAGGCATAGGTTTTATTCCGCTTGGCGAATTAAAAGACATGCCTAAAGTGCCAAAAAAAAGATACCAGCAAATTATGACACCTTATATGGAAAGCTTGGGAGGGTTGGGGTTGGAGATGATGTATCAAACTTGCACTGTTCAAGCTAACTTTGATTTTTTTTCTGAAGAAGATATGGCAAAGAAAGTTAATGTTTCAGCTGCTTTACAGCCTTTAGCCACAGGCCTTTTTGCAAATTCACCATTTAAGAATGGAGCTCCTAATGGCCACTTATCTTACCGAAGCTTAGTTTGGGATAACACTGATAAAAATAGAACTGGAATATTGCCTGGCATGTTAAAGGAAAAGTTTAGTTTTGAGGAGTATACAGACTATCTTTTAGGCGTACCTGTTTATTTTATTGCTCGAAATAATTCATACATTGATACAACTAAATATACTTTTAAAGACTTATTAGATGGTAAAAATAATCAAGTTAAGCCAGATGAAATTACAATAGATGACTGGTTGACACATGTTTCTACAATATTTACTGAAGTAAGATTAAAAACATATATTGAAATGCGTGGAGCTGACGCAGGGAGCTATGGCTCGCTATGTTCATTACCAGCATTATGGACAGGATTGTTATACGATCCTGAAACATTAGATGCTAGTCATGATATTATTAAAAACTGGAAGCTAAATGATATTTTAAATTTTAAGATCGAAAGTGCAAAAACAGGATTAGATGCGATAATAGATAATAAAAGTGGCTGGAGAATAACAGAAGAGATTTTAGAAATAGCAACTCATGGACTAGAAAAAAGAAAATATTTTAATGTATCTGGAGACAACGAAACAATATTCCTTGAATATTTATTTAATATTTTAAAGACTAAAGAAGTTGCAAGTTCAAGAATACTTAATAGATTTAAAGGCGACTGGAATAGTGATTTTAAAAAGCTTTATGAAGAGCTATCATTTTAATTAAGATGCTGCTGTTCCACCAACTGTTAAGTTGTTTACTAACATTGTAGGCTGACCAACACCAACAGGCACACTTTGCCCACCCTTACCACACGTACCAATTCCAGTATCCATTGCACTATCGTTGCCAACCATCGAAACCCTTTTTAATACATCTGGACCACTACCAATAAGTGTTGCCCCCTTAACTGGCTCACTTACTTTACCATCAACAATTTTATATGCTTCTGTGCATGTAAATACAAATTTACCACTGGTAATATCAACTTGGCCCCCACTAAAATCAACAGCATACAGACCATTCTTTACAGATTTAATAATTTCTTCAGGCGCCTTGTTGCCTGATAACATGTATGTGTTAGTCATTCTTGGCATAGGTGCATGAGCATAACTTTCTCTTCTGCCGTTCCCCGTAGGACTTACTCCCATTAATTTCGAGTTATGACGATCTTGCATGTACCCTGTTAGGATTCCATTTTCAATTAGGGTTGTGCAATTTGTTGGAGTTCCTTCATCATCAACACTTATAGAACCTCGCCTTGAATCAATGGTGCCATCGTCGACAACAGTTACTGATTCATGTGCAATCCTTTGCCCCATTAAATTTGAAAATGCAGAAGTTTTTTTCCGATTAAAATCACCTTCAAGACCATGTCCAATAGCTTCATGCAGTAGAACACCTGGATAGCCAGGACCCAATACAACATCCATTTCACCAACAGGAGAGTCAACTGACTGAAGATTAACTTCTGCTTGCGATAAAGCACCATCTACTTGCTGCTGCCAATAATCATCTTCTAAAAATTTTTGATAATCTACACGGCCACCAACACCACGACTACCAGATTCAAGTCTACCATTCTTTTCTAGTACTACAGATATACCTAGTCTCACCAAAGGTCTAATATCCTCAATAAAAATACCGTCTGGTCGATATATTCTAACAACCTGCCACTCACCACTAAGTGAAGCTGACACTTGTTTAACTAGAGGATTTTTAGCGCGAGCATACTCATCTATTTTTTGAAGTGTTTTTATTTTATTTTGGAATGTTTCTGAATTAACAGGATTTGAATCAGTATAAAGTTTCTTATTGGTTCGTGTAAAACTAGAATTAAAACTTCCATTGTTATTTTTAGTAATGAAGTTAACAGTATCACTAGCCTTTTTTAAAGAAGCTAAATCAATATCAGATGAATGGGCATAGCCTGTTGCTTCTCCAGAAATAGCTCTTAAGCCAAAGCCCTTAGAAACATCAAAAGAAGCACTTTTTAATTTTTGATCATCATAAACAAAGCTCTCACTTTCACAAAATTCTAAAAATAATTCACCATCATCAGCTTTATGAAGAGAATCACTAACAATTTTATCTATGGATCCAGACGTCAAATCACTATCATTAAAAAACAGCTCATCTGTATTAATATTGCTATGATTGGGGTTTATTTTTTTCTTGTTAGTCATTTGTTTTATATAGTTTAAAATATTAGATAATATGCCCTTTTTATTGCGTCATTCTGTAGCAAAAACAGTTCTATTAAATAAAATGTTAATGGCATTAATATTGCTATTGCAATTGAATAAAATAGCTATATTTACCTAGTAAATCAAGTTGTGATTATGAAAATACTTTTAAAGACATTATTGATACTTTTTACGAGCGCTACATTCACTTTAGCAGATAATATATCTGTCGACTGGCAGCTTGGGTTTCAAGAGCCAGCAACAGATTTAATGGCTGATGTTATTAATTTTCATAGTTATATTTTGCTTCCTATAATTACAGCAATTTCTATTCTTGTATTAGGCCTTCTTATTTATATTTATTTTAGATTTAACAGCGTCAGAAATCCTGTAGCATCGACTACTACACATAATACTGTCATTGAAATATTATGGACTGTAATTCCAGTTATATTATTAATTATAATTGCCATTCCCTCATTTAGAATTTTATACGTATCAGAAACGATACCAGATTCAGATATTACGATTAAAGCGACTGGACATCAGTGGTATTGGTCATATGAGTACCCTGATTACGGCGACTTCACAATTGATGCAAACATGCTTAGTGAAAGCGAGTTATCAGATCCTAAGTTAAGACTCTTAGAAACAGATACTCAAATTGTAGTTCCAGTAAACAAGGTCGTTAAATTATTAATTACATCGGAGGATGTTTTGCATTCATGGACTATTCCAGCATTTGCAGTTAAAATGGATGCTGTTCCAGGTAGAATAAATGATACATGGTTTAAAGTTAATAAGGAGGGTATTTATTATGGTCAATGCTCAGAACTTTGTGGGCCAAGACATTCTTTTATGCCAATCAACGTGAAAGTAGTTTCGCAAGAAGAATTTGATGAGTGGATAGAATTTGCAAAAGAGGAATATGCTTCCATTGAATCAACTCAAATTAGGTTAGCTTCTAAATAAATTAAGGAAATAAAATGGCAGATATTATAGCAGACACTATTGACCACTCACATGAGCACCATCCAACAGGTTGGAGAAGATATCTTTATTCAACAAATCATAAAGATATTGGAACCCTATATTTAATATTTGCAATCATAGCTGGAGTGATTGGTGGTGCAATGTCTATTATAATGAGAATGGAGCTGATGTACCCAGGTGATGGAATTCTGGGTGGCGATCACAATCTTTATAATGTTCTAGTTACAAACCATGGCTTAGTAATGATTTTCTTTATGGTTATGCCTGCAATGATAGGTGGATTTGGTAACTGGATAGTCCCATTAATGATAGGTGCCCCAGATATGGCCTTTCCAAGAATGAACAATATTTCATTCTGGTTATTACCAGCATCATTTATACTTTTATTATCTTCATTATTTGTTGAAGGCACTGCAGGTGGACAGGGTGTTGGAGGAGGCTGGACTCTTTACCCTCCATTATCATCATCTCTTGGAGCGCCTGGCCCAGCTGTTGATCTTGCAATATTTTCATTACACTTAGCTGGAGCTTCTTCAATATTAGGTGCAATAAACTTTATTACTACAATTTTTAATATGCGTGCACCGGGAATGACATTGCATAAAATGCCTTTATTTGTTTGGTCAATTTTAGTAACAGCATTCTTACTTCTTTTATCATTACCAGTTCTTGCAGGGGCAATTACAATGCTTTTAACTGATAGAAATTTTGGCACAGCTTTCTTCCAAGCTGAAGGTGGAGGAGACCCAGTTTTATTTCAACATCTTTTTTGGTTTTTTGGACATCCAGAAGTATATATATTAATTCTTCCTGGGTTTGGAATCATTAGTCATGTAGTTTCTACTTTTTCAAAAAAACCAGTGTTTGGATATTTAGGAATGGCATATGCAATGGTTTCTATTGGATTTCTAGGCTTTATTGTTTGGGCACACCATATGTATACAGTTGGAATGAGTGCAGATATCAAAGCTTATTACATCTTTGCAACTATGGTTATTGCCGTACCAACAGGTATTAAAATTTTTTCATGGATAGCAACTATGTGGGGCGGCTCGGTTGAACTAAAAACTCCAATGCTGTGGGCAATGGGCTTTATATTTCTATTTACGGTAGGCGGAGTAACAGGGGTTGTTTTGGCGAATGCAGGAATTGACCATTCGTTGCATGATACTTATTATGTGGTAGCTCACTTTCATTATGTACTATCAATGGGTGCAGTTTTTGCAATATTTGCTGCTTTTTATTATTGGTTTGGTAAAATGTTTGGAAAAAATTATTCAGAATGGCTAGGTAAACTCCATTTTTGGCTTACCTTCATTGGTGTTAATATTATATTCTTTCCTCAGCATTTCTTAGGACTCGCAGGTATGCCTAGGAGATATGCAGACTATCCCGATGCTTATGCAGGCTGGAACTATGTATCTTCAATGGGATCATACTTGTCTTCAATCGGGCTATTGGTATTCTTTGTTATGTTAATACATGCCTTTGTTAAGAATGAGCAATGTGCAGATAATCCATGGGGAGAGGGTGCGGATACTTTAGAATGGACACTAAGTTCTCCACCACCATTTCATCAGTTTGAAGAATTACCCGAGATTAAATAATAGGATATATCCTTGTCAAATATAACAACTCTGGAACAAGAAAAAAATCTCGGCAATAATGGGGCAATCTTTAGAATAAAAGCTTACTTTTCCTTATTAAAACCAAGGGTAATGTCTTTATCTATCTTCACAAGCTTTGTTGGCATGATGATTGCACCAGGAGAGAAACCGCTTCTTATGAGTTGCCTAATTATTCTGGCAATATCGATCGGATCTGGAGCCTCAGGTGCACTAAATATGTGGTATGAAAGAGATACTGATAAACTTATGACAAGAACAATGAACAGGGCCATACCTGCTGGAATAATTTCCCCAAATAGTGCATTGATTTTTGGAACGGTACTATCATTGATATCAATAATTATTTTATATTATTCTTCTAATATATTGGCAGCGTCCTTATTATTATTGACGATAGTTTATTATGTTTTTGTTTATACAATATGGCTAAAGCGAAGAACGCCACAAAACATTGTTATAGGTGGAGCTGCTGGAGCATTCCCTCCAATGATAGGTTGGGCGGCTATCTCAGGATCTTTAACATATGAACCGATAATAATTTTTGTAATAATATTTTTATGGACGCCACCACACTTCTGGGCTTTAGCCTTATATCGCTCAGGTGAGTACAAGAAAGCAGGAATTCCAATGATGCCAGTTGTTGTTGGCCTCAAAAGAACATTAAATATGATTGTTATGTATAGTGTTATTTTATTTCCAGTGACAGTAAGTTTAGGATTATTTTATTCATACTTTTATACAATTGCTTCATTTAGTCTGAGTGTAATCTTTGTTTATCTGTCATTTAAGTTAAGAAGTGTGCCAATTGATAGTATAGATTTTGAAAAAAAAGCTCAGCAGTTTTTTTATTTTACAATTATATTTTTATTTAATATTTTTGCAATTTTACTAATTGATAGTTTGTTAATGTAATTTTGATATGGTAGATAAAAAAACAAAAAAGAAAAATATTTATACTGCAATATTCTTGGCATGCTTGATGATTGCTTTTTTTCTGTACACTATTTATAAGATTTCTAATATGACTTATCCATCATGAAAAGCACATTCCTAAGCCATATTAATAATAAAAATAATAGGTTGGCTTTTACTCTGTTATCTTTAGTTATGGCTATGCTTTTATTGGCATATGCCTCAGTGCCACTCTATAATCTATTTTGTAGAGTTACAGGTTTTGCTGGTACTCCAAATATTACCCTTGAAGAAAGTGAATATGTTTTAGACGAAAGAATTGAAGTAAGATTTGATGCAAATGTATCTTCGGACCTTAATTGGGATTTTTATCCAGAACAAAAAACACATAGTCTTAAAATAGGTGAGGATTATACGGCAAATTATATAGCTGTTAATAATTCAGATATTCCAATCAATGGAACGGCTTCATTCAATGTTAGTCCAAATGATGCAGGTAAATACTTTAGTAAATTAGAGTGTTTTTGCTTTCTTAGGCAAACACTAAATCCTGGCGAAAAGAGAACAATGCCAGTAAATTTCTATATTGATCCAGAAATTGTTAATGATAAATTTATTGGCAACTTATCTGAGATCACTTTATCCTATACCTTTTATGAAACTTCTGATAACTAGAATTTATGAGCTCAAATAATTCAAAAGGTCATCAGTACCATTTAGTAGATCCAAGCCCATGGCCATTATTGGCCTCTATTGGAGCACTAATTCTCTGTTTTGGAGCTGTAATTTATTTTAGAACAGATAGTGCCTGGATTATGATCATAGGTCTTTTAGCGGTTATTTATGTCACTTTTATGTGGTTTAGAGACATCATTATAGAGGGTGAAAAAGATGGCCATCATTCAGCAGTTGTTCAGCTTGGATTAAGATATGGAATGACATTATTTATTGCTTCAGAAGTTATGTTTTTTGTTGCTTGGTTTTGGGCCTACTTTAATGCAAGTCTGTTTCCAACAGAACAAATTGGATCAGCATGGCCACCTGCTGATATTCAACTTCTAGATCCTTGGCATATTCCATTAATAAATACCTTAATCCTCCTTCTATCCGGCACAACTGCAACTTGGGCACATCACGCTCTTCAAGAAGGCCGCAGAAAAGAAGTTATCCAAGGTTTGATTTTAACAGTTATTTTAGGTCTTATTTTTTCTGGCTTTCAAGCTTATGAATATATGCATGCTCACTTTGACTTTGCTGGACATATTTATGGATCAACATTCTTCATGGCAACAGGATTTCATGGATTTCATGTAATTATAGGAACAATATTTTTAGCTGTATGCCTTGGAAGGGCCATTGCGGGGCACTTTAAAGCAGATCATCATTTTGGGTTTGAAGCAGCAGCTTGGTATTGGCACTTTGTAGATGTAGTCTGGCTCTTCTTATTTGCTGCTATATATGTATGGGGCTCATATTAAAGAGTTAGTCTTTGATAAAAAACTTTTTCTTTCATTCACTATTCTCAGTTGCTCTAGTCTCATTAGTTTTTTTAGGCATTTGGCAAATTCAAAGACTTGAATGGAAAACAAATCTTTTAAACTTAATTAAAGATGGTCAATCAGAAGAATATATAGATTATCCATTTGATGAAGAAAAAAAGCTTTATTCCTATAAAAAATCATTAGTTTCTGGAAAAATAGATCACAGTAATGAGTTGCACTTTTTTAATATCAATAATAATGGTCAGTCAGGCTATAATATTATAATTCCTTTAATTTCTAATGGTAAAACTATTTATGTAGATTTGGGATGGACTAGTTTTACCAATGTTAATAAAAAAGAATTTCAATTTAGATCTCTAAAAAATGTATTAAATTTTAAGGGAATACTTATTTATTCAAAAGATAGAAAAATATTTTCTCCAATTCCAGATGTTGAAAAAAATAATTGGTATCTTATGAATGTAAATGAAATGAATAATTATACAAATCTAAATGGACAAAAGTATATTTTAAAAGTCTTGGATCAAGAGTATTATGCAGATTTATTAAATGAGTTTTCTGCTATAAACATTCCAAATAATCACCTACAATATGCAATAACATGGTTTGCTCTAGCCTTGGCTATTGCTTGCTTGTATGTAACCTTTATTTATCAAAATATTTATAAAAAATGAAATATTTAAGTACTAGGGGGGCAGGAAATGACCTCACATTTAAAAATATCCTCTTTGCTGGACTAGCTTCTGATGGCGGTTTATACGTTCCTGAAAAATGGCCAGTCATAGATTTTAATAAATTAAAATCATTAAATAGCTATTCTGATCTTGCCTTAGAAATTATTTACCCATTTATTAACAATGATATCGGTAAAGAAGAGCTTAAAAAACTAATTAATAATGCTTACGCGGACTTTAGTAAGAAAGATATTATTACATTTAAAATGCTCAAACAAAAAGAAACTGTAGTAGAGCTTTTTAATGGCCCAACCCTTGCATTTAAAGATTTTGCTATGCAGCTTATAGTCCCAATTTTTGATTATTATTTGTCAAAAGAAAATAAAAAATTAAATCTTATTGTAGCAACTTCTGGTGATACAGGGTCTGCAGCCATAAGTGCAGTTCAGGCTAGTCCTAATATAAATATTTTTTGTCTTTTTCCTAAAGGCAGAATATCAAAATTTCAGAGAAAACAAATGTCAACTTTATATGGAAAAAATATATTTCCAATTGAAATAGATGGCACTTTTGATGATTGCCAGAATATAGTTAAGACAATATTGATAGATAAAGTTTTTTCAGAAGAGTTTTATATTGCTGCTGTTAATTCAATTAACTGGTCTAGAGTCATGATTCAAATAGTTTATTACTTTCATACATTGATAGTTAACAATGTCACTTTTGATGAGCCAATAAATTTCTCTGTACCAACTGGTAACTTTGGAGATATTTATGCAGGGTATGTTGCCTATAAAATGGGTCTGCCTATAAACAAGTTAATAATTGCAACAAATGAGAATGATATACTTGATCGATTTCTTAAAACAGGAGTTTATTCAATTGGAGAGGTTACAAAAACAACCAGTCCAAGCATGGACATAGCAATTGCTAGTAATTTTGAACGTTTATTATTTGATTTGTGTAACAAGTCTACATCTGAAACTTCTGCTAAAATGATTGAATTAGATGAGGCTAAAAGATTTTCCTTAAATAACTCTCAAGTAAATAAGGCAAAAAATATTTTTGATTCAAAAAAAGTATCACAAGAAGAAGTTAGTAAGCTAATTCAAGAAACTTATAATAAGTTTAATTATATAATTGACCCACATACTGCAATTGGTTTAAGTGCCTCAAGATCAATTAATGACTCGTTATCTAATAACTTTATTCTAAGCACAGCTCATCCAATAAAATTTTCTGAAACAGTTGAAAAGGCAATTGGTAGATCTATGGATGAACATGAAGAATATGCTGACATGTTTAAAAAAGAAGAGAAATTTTACAGCTTAGATAATTCGACCAACAAGGTTAAAGAAATTATTAAAAGTAATTATAATAGATAGTAGTAATGTCATTTTTAAATGCCTATAGCTTGAAGAAAAATTTATTTGAAATTAATGGGTCTAAAGTAATTTTGCGTGCACCTCAATATGGAGATTGGAAGGCATGGGCAGAGCAAAGAAAGACCAATAAAAAATATTTACAACCATGGGAACCACTATGGACTTTATATGAACTTGAGAGAAGTTCATTTGTAAAGAGAGTTAGGATGTTTGAAAGGTTATCATTGCACGATGAGGCATACTCTTTTTTAATCTTTAAACGTGATATGCATGAATTTATTGGAGAAATAAATATCAGCAATGTACAGCGTGGAGTAATCCAATCTTGTTCTATTGGCTATTGGATTTCAAAAGACTCTGTGGGCAAGGGGATGATGTCGGAATCTTTAGAATTGGCAAAAAGTTTTATATTTAATGAGCTTAAACTCCATCGCATTGAAGCGGCTTGCCTCCCACATAACGAACCATCACTTAAAGTTCTTTTAAAGAATGGGTTTATTGTAGAGGGTACGGCACGTAAATTATTGAAAATAAATGATAAATGGCAGGATCATACAGTCCTTTCCTTTATTACTGATGATCTTAATAATTAATTAGTTTAGCTCAATCTTTCCATCGTGACCATCAACAAAGAAATCAGCTAATGGCTTTGCATCAGGAGTTGCTAAATATTCATCTAACTTAGTTTTGCCTGAGGCAATTAAGGTGCTGTCATCAACACACATATTTCCTGTGAATTTCTTTGAGTCTTGGGTAAGAATAATATAAGCAGCATCAGCCATAATCTCAGGTTTACGACACTGGCTTAGACCTTTGTCCTCTAGGGTTGATCCAAGAATATTTCTTACTGCGGATGTATCAATCATTGTTCTTGGCCACAATGAATTAACAGCAATTGCAAAGGGCCTTAGCTCTTCTGACATACCTAATGTACACATACTCATTCCATATTTAGCCATTGTATAAGCAACATGAGGTTTAAACCACTCAGCTGACATATTTAGTGGCGGACCAAGATTTAGAATATGTGGGTTATCTGATTTTTTAAGATGTGGAATACAAGTTTTAGAGACTAAAAAAGTTCCCCTTGTATTGATGTTATGCATTAAATCATAACGTTTCATATCTGTGTGCAGAGTTGAACTAAGATTAATAGCACTTGCATTATTTATGCAAATATCAATTCCACCAAATTTTTTAACAGTCTCCTCAACAGCAAAATTTACTTGTTCTTCAAATCTAATATCAGTTTTAATACCTACAGCATTACCGCCAACTGCATTTAATTCTTCAGCTGCAGTATGAATTGTTCCAGGCAATGTTGGATGTGGCACATCTGTTTTTGCTGCTATAACAATATTAGCCCCATCTTGAGCAGCTCGTTTTGCAATTGCAAAACCAATGCCACGAGTAGCACCGGTTATAAATAAAGTTTTACCTGATAGATTGTTCATATTTCTCCTTAAGTTTATTATTTAATTTTTGTTATGCATTGCCACCAAAAGAAGACAGGTATTTTACATCAATGCCAAGTTCGGAAATACTTGTATTCCATTTTTCAGCTGATTTACAATTAAATATAAAATTTTTAGAGGCATTACCTATCAGCCATTCATTGTTAGCTATTTCTTGTTCCAATTGTCCGGATTCCCATCCTGCGTAGCCAAATAAAACCATTTTGTTATCTGGTTTTTCATAATCACTAATGTTTTCTAGCACATCAGTACTTGTTGAAAGGCTAATTTCTGGTGTTATTGATTCTGTGCTATCTTCATTATAATCATTTGAGTGAAGGACAAACCCCTTAGTTATATCAACTGGCCCTCCAAGAAAAATGTCTAAATTGTAGTCAGCATTCTTTATCTTTTTTAAACCTAAATCTGAAGAAAGTTCATGCAGATTAATTTGTTTTAATGGCTTATTAAGAATTAAGCCAAAAGTACCACTACTATTGTGACTGTAAATAAATATTACTGTATTTTTGAATCTTGTATCTGGCATATTAGGCATAGCTATTAGCAGCCTGCCTGCAATATATTTTTCCTGAATATTCATTAGATTCTATTCATATAATTATTATTGTGACTTGTCCTTATAATTATATATTGATAATATGTTGTATTATTAATCAAAATTATATATTTCCAATATAATTAAACCTATTTAGAAAGATAAAACATTATGTCAATTAAAGTTGGTGATCAAATTGTTAGCGAACCTTTAACCATACCTTCAAAAGAAAAAGGTGTTACTTCATTAAATTTGCAAGAATTTTCAAAAGGAAAAAAAGTAGTTATATTTGCTGTTCCTGCAGCATTTAGTCCAACTTGCTCTCAGACACATTTACCAGGTTATATTGAGAATCATAATAAATTAAAAGAAAAGGGAATTGATGAAATAATTTGTGTATCTGTGAATGATAATTTTGTCATGAATGCATGGGCAAAAGATCAAAATTCAGGTGATAAGGTAATCCTTGCTGCTGATGGTAGTGCTAAATTTACTAAAGCAGTTGGTATGGATGCTGACTTAGAAGTATTTGGTTTAGGAGTAAGATCCAAAAGATACTCAATGCTTATTGAAGATACTGTAATTAAAAGTATTAATATTGAAGAAAAACCAGGACAAGCTGATTTGAGTGGTGCTGAAAAAATGCTTGAAGTTATTGGATAGCTATATCGCTGAAGTAGCTAGGTAGTCAGCTCTTTCATTTCCAAAATTCCCATCATGACCCTTAACCCAATTCCAGGTTAGTTTGTGAGTCTGAATTAATGTATCGAGCTTGATCCAAAGATCTTTATTTTTAACAGGCTTTTTTTGTGCTGTCTGCCAACCATTTTTTTTCCAGTTGACCATCCAACTATTAGCACCATCAATAACATATTTTGAATCAGTAAAAAGATTGATTTTAGATATATCAGAGAAATAACTCAATGCCTCTATAATTGCCTGTAATTCCATTCTATTATTTGTAGTCTCACTTTCATTTCCTGATAGTTCAACAATTTCACCATTATTATCAATATAAACACCCCAGCCACCAGGACCGGGATTACCTGAGCAAGCCCCATCAGTATAAATATTTATATTTTTATTAGAGGCCATACTCACTTACATTTTTAACGGATTGATGAAATTTAAGTTTCTCATAATATTCTAATGGGTCTTTTGCAGACACAAGATCTTCCTTGTTATGATTTAGTTTGTCATACAATCTTGTTAATAGGAATCTTAACCCTGCTGCTCTAGCTAGTGTAGGCAATGCCTCTAACTCCTCAATAGAAATTTTTCTAATAGAATTATATTTTTTAAGAAATAACATTGCTTTTGAGACATTAAATTCATTATTTCTTTCAAAGCACCATGCATTTAAACAAATTGCTATTTCATAGGCAAAATAATCATTGCATGCAAAGTAAAAGTCAATAATGCCAGATAATTTATCATTAGTAAAAAATACATTATCAGGAAATAGATCTGCATGGATAATTCCAGATGGCAAGCTTATTGGGAGTTTGTCTTTTAAATAATTATACTCATTATTTATTGTTTCTAATAAATTTTCAGGTACATCAGATTTAAATGAATTAACTTCAGTAACAAGTCTATTTAAGTGCTTAATACCAAGTGAGTTTTCTCTTTTAATATTTAGCTTATCAGAAGATAAGTGAAACCTTGCCAAGTTTTCACCCAATTCACCACAATGCTTAGGGTTTATTTTTTTTAATGAGTGACCCTCTAGAAATGATGTCAGTACTACAGGTTTATTCTTTATATAATTATAGAGTTTTCCAGAACTGTCTTGAATTACTTGAGGGCATTTAATCCCACTATTTTCTAAGTGATTCATAAGTTTAAAAAAGAAAGGGAGATCATCTTCATTTGTTCTTTTTTCGAAGATTGTTAGGATAAATTTAGAATCATTATTTTCTAGAAGGTAGTTCGAGTTTTCAACGCCTTCTTTAATTCCAGTAAATTTATTAATCTCACTAATATCATAGTTTTCCAACAGTGAGTCCAAATCATCCTTTGATATTTCTGTATATACCGCCATATTATAGTTATAGCTTATGTTCGATTGAGTTGGAATGAAGTTTTAATAAAACTAATAAGATAGAACTTATTATATCTTTAGTTTTTCTAGATCTTTAAGGCTATCTGTAAATATTTTATCTGTTTTTTCTGATGATAAGTTTTTAGATACAAGTTTTTCAGCAGAATCTATCGACTTTTCAATAATAGTTTCACGAATTCTTGCTATTGCTTGTATTTGGGCCTGATTAATTTTTTCAATGGATTGAGCCTCTTGTCGTCTGACCATCTCCTCACCCTTACTGAGGGCTATGGCTTCATATGCTTTAGCCCTGTCTTTTGCAGAAGATATGATGTTCTCAGCTTCTTTCTCTGCTGCCTCTTTTTTTCTCTGGTACTCAGCTAGGAGTGAATTTGCTTCCTCTTTCAATTTAATGGCATCACTTAATTCTTGTTCAACTTTCTTAATCTGTTCATCTAGTAGCTTTGTAACCATTGAAGGTACTTTTAGATATATTGCTATTGCTATAAATATAATAAATGCAACTAACGTCCAAGATGCAGGTTGTGAGAAAAATTCCATAATACTAGTTTAAATACTTTCTAACTTCTTCTTCGCTAATTTTTTCATTAATAAATTTTTCAACAATAAATTGAGTTGTTTCAACTGTTTTTATAATTATATCTTCTATAGCATCATTTTCTTTTTTCTTTAAGGTCGCTTGAGATTCATCAATCAACTTTTTTAGCTTTTGTTCATTTTCTTGCTTAGATAAGTCAGTTTTTTTATCTATTGTAGATTTGGTAGAATTATAAATTTCAGTAGCTTCTGTGTTGCTCTCAGTAATTTTAGCCTCATACTCACTTAGTATAGATTCAGCTTCAATTTTTAGTTCATCAGCATCATCTATATCTGTTGAAATTTTGTCTTTACGCTCTTCAACAGTCGTTCTTAGCTTTGGAATTGCAAATTTCCACATAAATAAATATAAAATTCCAAAAGTTACAATTAGCCAAAATATTTGTGAAGGATAGGTTCCTATATCCATTTGAGGCAATCCACCACCTTGACCTTCAGCCATAGAATTGGCTGAATATAGAGACAAGATGGTGATAATTGAAAACTTAATGTAATTCATATTTTTTAGTGTCAATTAGATGATTACCCAAACAAGATAAGAAAAGCTATAACAAGTGCAAATAATGCAATTGCTTCAACTAAAGCAAAGCCAAGCAGTACTTGACCAAAAGCTTGTTGTTGAACAGACGGGTTTCTAAAGATGCCCGAAATATATGCTCCAAATACAGTTCCTAAACCTATGCCAGGTCCTGCCACTCCTATTGTAGCCAATCCGGCTCCAATTAATTTTGCTGCTTCTACTTCCATTTTTCTTCCTTTCGTTTTTTTATAATTAATTTATTTTTAATGATGCGGGTGAAGCGCATCATTTAAATATATGCATGTTAAAATTGTAAATATGTAAGCCTGTAAAAAGGCTATAAAAGTTTCGAGAGCGTAAATTGCAACTAGGCCGGCAAGAGGAATAACCCCAAAGAAGCCCATCATTACTATAAAGCCTGCAAATATTTTTATTATACTGTGACCAGCTAGCATGTTAGCCATAAGTCGTACCGATAAGGCTATAGGTCTTGATAAATAAGAAATTATCTCAATAGGTATGATTACAGGTGCCATATATATTGGAACACCACTTGGATAGAACATACGTAAATAACCAAAACCATTTTTTACAAAGCCCAAAATAGTAACACCTATAAAAATTAAACCCGCAAAAGCAAAAGTTACAGCAAAATGACTAGTGACTGTAAATGTGTAAGGGACTAGACCAATTAAATTGCAGAAAAAAATAAACATAAATAGTGAGAAGACAAATGGAAAGAAAGCCCTGCCTTGATCACCAACATTTGTTCTCAGTAAATTAGCAATGAACTCATAAGATAGTTCGCACATTATTTGGAATCTATTGGGGACTATAGATCTTTTTGATAAGCCTAAAATAAAGAAGAACATTACTGCAATAACAGCAATAACCATGAACTGTGAAGAGTTTGTAAAAGAAATATCTACGTTACCAATCTTAATGGGTGCAATTGTTGTTATTACAAATTGGTGAATCGGATCAATTAAATTTGGTGATTTTTCAGCAGACATTGTTGTATTTTTTAGTTATTTTGCATTGATTTTGCAACCCTAAAAACATTTAATATTCCTGCAAAACTTCCTAATAAAAAGAATATAATTATGAATAAAGGTCGGGTATTAAAGTAATTATCAAGAATCAGGCCAATACCAATACCAATTGCCATAGCTGCGACAATTTCCACAATAAGTTTCATTACCTGCCCAAGAGGAGAAGGCTGTATGTCAGGATTATTTTTACCTCTAATCCGCTCTTTTGCTGTATTTATTTTTTTTTCTAGATCTTTTAGACGTATTTCATCTTTTGGCATTAGGCAACAGCACCAATTTCCTCAGCACGTTTTAGGTCCACAGAAACTATCTGACTAACGCCTCTTTCAGCCATAGTTACTCCAAATAACCTGTCCATTCTTGACATAGTTAAGGCATGGTGAGTGATAATCATAAATTTGGTTTGAGTTTTAGCACTAATATCATCAAGCAAGTTGCAAAATCTTTCAACGTTTGCATCATCTAATGGTGCATCCACCTCATCCAATACACAAATTGGAGATGGGTTTGTTAAGAAAATTGCAAAAATTAAAGACATTGCAGTCAAAGCTTGCTCTCCTCCAGATAATAACGACATTGACTGTAATTTTTTTCCAGGAGGACTTACCATCATCTCAAGGCCTGCTTCAAGTGGATCATCGGCATCAACTAATTCAAGGTGCGCTTTTCCACCATTAAATAATTTAACAAAAACATCTTTAAAGTGATTATTAACTTCTTCAAAAGCCTTAAGTAATCTAGTTCTACCTTCCTTATTTAGATCTTCAATTGATTCTCTCATTTTTTTAATTGCTGAGTCCAGCTCATTTTTTTCAGTACTCATATTTTCTAGCTCATCGTCTATCTCTTTTGTTTCTAAATCAGCCCTAAGATTAACCGCACCCATTGTCTCACGCTGCTGCTTTAATCTTTCTAATCTAGATTCAGTTCTTTCCAAATTAGATTGCATTGTTTCAAGATCATCCGATATTTCTAACTTCTGAATAATATCCTGTGGTTTGCAATAAAATTTTTCAAGTGAATCGCTATCTAGTTCTTTTAATCTAGCTTCAGCAAGTTCTTTTGTTGCTTCTGTTCGACCTTTTGACTCTCTTATATTAGCAAGATCATTTTGAGATTTTCTAAGAATGTTTTCAATAAGTTTAAGCTCATTATCAGCTTCAGCTAGTCTATCCGCAGCAAATTGTCTTTCAGTTTCAGCATAGCCTTTAGTTTCAATTAATTGACCTCTACGCTGAGCAATTTCTTCAGGTCTATTTGAAATTTTTTTTAATTCTTCTTCTGACTTTTTCTTTCTGAGATCTAGTTCTTCAATATGTTCATTAGAAGATTTAATAGTTTTGTTTAATCTTTGAAACTCATAAGCCCAGTCACTGTATTTTTGCTCAATATCTTTTTGCCTTAGTTTTTCTCTTAACTCCAATGATAATGTGGCAGCATTTTTTGCATCATTACTTGCTTTATCATATGCAACTTTTGCTCTATCAGAAATTTCTTCAGCCTCAGATACTTTTTTCGATACTTCTCCAAGACTTCCATAAAATTTCTCATTAAATATTTTAGTCCAATGGGATGGATCATCATATCCCTCAACTTCATTTAAAGTAGATTGTTTTGACTTAGTATTTTCATTTGAAACTATCGTTCTTTGCCAATCATCTCTTTTTGAGTTTTTAATAATATTATATTGTTTTATATTTTTTTCTAAATCAGCAATTTGGTTTTCTAGTAAATCTTTTTCTTCTTTAAGTAGGTCAATTTTATCACTATCTATTTCATGGATACCATGATCACCATCAACATCATTTTTTTTTGCATTTAGTATTTCAAGGTCTTTAGAAGCATCTTTTAACTGAAACTGCTCTCTTTCAAAATCACCTATAATTTGTTGAATTGATTGCTCTAACGCATTTTTGGCTTGCTTTATTCTTTCTTCCTCATGATCTAGAGATTCTCTTTCTAGATTAATTCTATTTAACCTAGCTGCGGCTTCAATTTCTTTTTCTCTTAAAGGTTGAATCTTTTCATTCGATTTAGCTTGGTTGGTTGTTGCCTGGGTAACCTCTAATGTATATTTCTGTATCTGAGCTTCATTAGTTTTTAAATTATCATTAGATTTTTCAAAAGATTCTTTTAAGTTGTACCACTTAAGGTACATGACAATTCCTTCAAGACGATTAATCTCTGTAGATATTGACTTATAAGTCTCAGCCTGCTGAGCTTGCTTCTTTAAGTTAGATATTTGAGAGCTCAGCTGCCTCATGATATCCTTTAGCCTCTGTAAATTTGTTTCTGCAGCCCTAAGTTTTAATTCAGCCTCATGTCTTCTTGAGTGAAGTCCAGATATACCAGCAGCCTCTTCTAAGACAGTCCTTCTATCAATAGGCTTTGCATTAATTAGTGCACCAACTCTTCCCTGACTAATAAGTGATGGGGAGTGAGCTCCGGTTGAAAGGTCTGCAAATAACCTCTGAACATCCCTAGCTCTAACTTCTTTTCCATTAATTCTATACTCAGATCCTCGATCTTTTTCTATCTTTCTTTTAACTTGAATCTCTTCGTCTTGATTATATTCAGATGGTGCAGTTCTATCTTTATTGTCTAATGAAATAGTAACCTCAGCATTGTTTCTTGATGGTCGATCAGCTGTTCCGGAAAATATTACATCTTCCATTCCTGTGCTTCGCATACTTTTAGGAGAAGTTTCTCCCATACACCACCTAAGAGATTCAACAACATTTGATTTACCACAGCCATTAGGACCAACAATTCCTGTAAGCCCTTCTTCAATAATAATTTCTGTTGGATCAACAAAAGATTTAAAACCAACTACTTTTATTTTCTTAAATTTCATGTTTAATCAATATAGCCTTTTAATATTTCATCTATGCGTTCATTAGAGAGATTTCCTTCATAAAGATCACCATTAATAATAAAACTTGGAGTTGAGTTAACTTTATATTTTTTAGCAGAATCTAAGCTTGTTTGTATCAAGGTATTTAAATCCTCATTTAAAATGCAGCTTTCATATCTTTCTTTAGATACACCAAATAGAGCGCCTTGTTTTAACAGTTCAGGCTCACTTTTGTCCATGGCATCTTTCCACGTTTTAGCGTCTTTTGTTATGAACCATTTTTTTTGATTCTTTAAAAGAGTCTTATCAAACTCAAACAAGCTATCTTCATTAGTACAGTAAAGTAACTTAAAAGCATTTAAATCAAGTGGGTTTAAAGGCAGTGGCCTTAATTCAAAATTTATAAGCCCAGTATCAATATAGTTTTCTTTTAGATGAACAAACCCATTGCTTGCAAAATCTGCACAATGACTACAAGTTAATGATCGGTATTCAACCACATGTATACTTGAATCTAAATTACCAATAACCATAGGAATAGATAGATTGCTATCACTCTCAAAGCTCCATGAATTTTTTGCTAAAGTCTGTGCTGTGGCAGAACACAGGCTTAAAATTACTAATATTCTTAATATATGGCTCATTATCGTTTCCTTTACCTACATTTAGTGTTAGTTATGACCTTCTCAGTACAATATATTGAATATACATAATTGTTACTTATTTATACAGAATAATCTCATTTCCATTAATTATATTGTAGATAAAAATTGTGGCTAAATTTTAATTTTTGCTAACTTTGCGAGCAATTTTTTGGAAACTCTGTTGAAGTCTAGGGTGGGATGAGAGTGATCCAAATTTTTTAGAATCAATCTTAAGTTCATCATCTAACATATTGTTATTATTTGAAGTATGAATGTCTTTTGAATCAAGGCGCTCCTGTATAATAGTTATTTTACTAATAGCATTGTAGCCAAAGAAACCATTAATCTTAGAAATGACCTTTGTTTTACTGTGTTCTATTGCGAACGCTATTGTTGGATCTGCTTTAATCTCTAATGTGGCAATTTCTTTTAAGCTCAGTTGAGATTTTTTAATTTTATTTGGCTTTGTTAGTTGGTAGTATTCAATACCTATAATTTCTTTCCAAGATTTAAGTAATTCAATTTCAAAAAAACCACGTTTTTTTAAATTTTTTTTTGCTTCCTCTGGTAGAAATTTTGATAAAGGATTTAATCCGTAATGTCTTTTTTTATATGCCATGAAAATTCACTTAAAATCTAAATCATCTTATCACGATCTCACCCAATCTAAATTATTTTTTAGTAAATATTTAAAGTGTTGGTTTCGCAAAAACCAAAGGAAACTGCCATGGAGATCTAGCAAAAAAGATCCAAACTATGCTTATAAAATACTAGTAAGTGAATTTATGCTGCAACAAACAGGTGTAAAAACAGTTGTTCCATATTTTCAAAAATTTACTAATAAATGGCCAGATATTGTCTCTTTGTCAAAAGCTAATGAGAATGAGATTTTAAGGTATTGGCAGGGACTAGGTTATTATAGTCGAAGTAGAAACTTACTTAAAACAGCAAAAATTATTAATAGGGATTATAATGCTAATATACCCAGTAGTTTAGAAGAGCTAATTTTATTGCCAGGTATTGGTGATTATGCATCAGCAGCAATTAGATCTATAGGATTTAATAAAAAAGCAACCGTAATAGATGGAAATGTTAAACGGGTAATTGCTAGATTCTTTTCCCTAGAAGGAACGCTGGCATCAAACTTTGATGATATTTCTTACTTAGCTAAAATGTTAACACCAAGTAAAGGTAATGCTGATTATTCCCAGGCAATTATGGAATTTGGTGCTTTAATTTGCAAACCAAAACAACCAGAGTGCAAATTATGTATATTGAGAGAAAAATGCCTATCGTTTAAATATGGTCTTGTTTTAAGTATTCCAGAGGCTAAAAAAAGAATAAATAAAAAGAAATTAAAATGTGATTCTTTTTTAGCCATTAATAACAATCAGTTTGTGCTAATCATAAAACGAAAAGAGCAAAATTTACTAAAAGATATGTGGCAATTACCTTCTAGTGATTGGATTAGTGAGATGAGCGTAAGAAAACTTTCTTCTCAAATACCATTTAAGTCAAACTGGATCCAACAGAAAAAAAAAATTAATTATAAGTTTAGTCACATTAATCTTTTAAATACAACCTATGTAACTAAAGTAAAAACTAAAATCAAATTAGATCATCTTGAATATAAATGGATAAATTTGAAAGAATTAGATAGTTATCCTTTAGTGACTTTAACTAAAAAGATTCTTTTAGATAATAATTTAATTTAGTTGAGTTCAGATCTAATTTGCTGCCTAAGTAAGTCAATAGGCTTTAATTCACCCTCAACATCAAAATGCCAAAAGGTCCAACCATTACAAGCCTGAGCATCTTGAACTTGTGCACCTATTTGATGAATTGATCCTGTATTTTTATTGTGTGCTATAGAACCATCTGCTCTAACTTTTGCTTTATATTTTTTTGATGAATCATACAAACTTGAACCAGGTTCAATCAGTTTCCTTTCAATTAGCCAACCAAATGGCACGCGTGGTTCAGCTTTTTTTGATGTTGTTATAGAAATCGAATCATTTTCATAAGGAACTATTTTACCTATCCTTTTTTTAGCATGTGAAATATATTTTGCTTCACGTTCAATTCCAATGAATGAACGGCAGAGTCTTTTTGCAACAGCACCAGTTGTTCCGGTGCCAAAAAACGGATCAAGAATAACATCACCACGGTTGGTTGAAGATATAATAACACGATGCAATAAAGATTCAGGCTTTTGAGTAGAATGCACTTTTTTTCCATTAGTGTCCTTTAATCTTTCATGGCCATTACAAATTGGCAAGAACCAGTCTGACCGCATTTGTGTATTTTCATTCAATGATTTCATAGCTTCATAATTGAAAACATATTTTTTTGAATCTTTATTTTTAGAAGCCCAAATCATTGTTTCATGTGCATTTGTAAAGCGAGTCCCCTTAAAGTTAGGCATAGGATTTGCCTTTTGCCAAATGATATCATTTAAAATCCAGTAACCAAGATCTTGCAAGATATAGCCTATTCTAAATATATTATGATAAGAGCCAATAACCCATATAGTACCATTGGGTTTTAAAATTCTCTGAGCTTCTTTTAGCCACGCTCTTGAAAAGTCATCGTAAGCCTTGAAACTATCAAATTGATCCCATTTATCATTAACTGCATCTACCTTGGAAGAATCTGGTCGAGTTAGTTCATTTTCTAACTGAAGATTGTAAGGTGGGTCTGCAAAAATAACATCTATACTGTTGTCTGGTAAAGTTTTTAGATGCTCTAATGTTTCTCCTGCTAAGATTTGATTAAGCGGAAGTGCCGTTAAATTTTTGACTATTTTCATAAAAATAATATGATTCATATTATTTTTAAGGTCAATAACTTAATAGACTCAATATGTTACAAGATAATCTTAATTCAACATCTTGTATATAGGTGCAAAAGTTTTTCGATGTATAGGGGTTACACCCAAATTGTGTAGCGCCAAAAGGTGCTGCTTTGTTCCATATCCAGAATTATTTTCCCAATGGTAGCCAGGATATTTAATCGCTAAATCTTCCATTAAACTATCTCTGAAAACCTTTGCAACAATTGAAGCTGCTGCAATCGATAGGGACTTGCTATCGCCCTTAATAATAGGAAACATATTGTAGCTTAAGTCAGGTAATTTATTCCCATCAATCAATATTGATCCAGGTTTTGAATCTAAGGCAAGAATAGCTCTTTTCATTGATAGTAAGCTAGCTTGTAAAATATTTAGTTTATCGATTTCTTCAACGGAAGCTATACCAATTGCATAGTGATGATTGTCAATAAGATCTTTGTTTAATAGCTCACGTTTTTTTTTAGTTAATTTTTTTGAGTCATTTATTCCATTGGGAATTTTTTCTTCATTCAGTATAATTGCAGCGGAAACAACTGGACCAGCCAAAGGTCCTCTTCCAACTTCGTCAACGCCTATAATAGGAGCTATGTAGTTTTTATCGAATGAATAAGTTGGTTCCAATTTATTTACTTATACTATCTCTTACATTTTGAAGGTCTGTCCATACATGCTTTTTTTGCTTTGGTTGTCTTAGTAAAAATGCTGGATGAAAAGTTGGCATAGTTTGAATTTTTTTACCATTAACATCTAGTGAAAACCATTCTCCCCTAATCTTTGTTATAGGCGTATCATTCTTTAAAAGAGCATAAGTAGAGGTGCTTCCTAAAAGCAAAAGCACTTTTGGATTTATCAGCTCAATATGCTTTAATATTATTGGGAGACAGATTTCTATCTCTTCTTTTGTCGGACGACGATTAGCTGGTGGGCGCCAAGGGATAATATTCGCGATATAAACCTTCTCACGATCAAGATCAATTGCGTTTAGCATTTTATCTAATAACTTACCACTTCTGCCAACAAAAGGTTTTCCTTCAAGATCCTCATCATGACCAGGAGCTTCTCCTATTAGCATTATTTTAGCCTTTTCATTGCCATCAGAAAATACTGCATTAGTTGCACTTTTATATAAATCACATCCTTTAAAATTATTGATATATAATTTTAATTCTTCAATATTTTGAATTTTAGATAATTGTTTTTCTGTACTCAATTTAACTAATTGCACTTTATTTGATGCATTAATTTTAGGTTTTTTATTTAATTTAGGGCTTATTATTTCAAATCTATTTATAGGCGAATTAGACAAATTATCACTTATGCCGCTTTCTCTGAGTACTCTTAAGGTCTTTAGGTTGCTTTTTATTTTATTTTTCCCCATTATTTTTAATAAAATTGACTCATATTCTTGAATTATTGTATCAGTAATTTAAATAATACTATTAGATAATCAAAATGAATACAGAAAACCAACGTGAGTCGATGGAATATGACGTAGTTATCGTCGGTGCAGGTCCTGCTGGACTAGCCACAGCCATTAGATTGAAGCAGCTAAATGCAGAAACAAATGTATGCATAGTAGAAAAAGCATCTGAAGTTGGAGCCCATATTTTAAGTGGTAATGTATTTGAAACTAAAGCTTTAGATGAGCTTTTACCTAATTGGAGAACTATGGATGGATGCCCAGTAAAAACCCAAGTTAACTCAGAAAAGTTTTTATTTTTATCTAAGAAGAGACACTTTAGTTTCCCCACTTTTTTATTGCCACCCGTACAACATAACAAAGGAAACTATATAATAAGTTTAGCAAATCTATGTCGTTGGTTCGGACAAGTTGCTGAAAATCTTGGTGTTGAAATTTATCCTGGGTTTGCAGCATCAGAAGTATTATTTAACGAGGATGATTCAATTAAGGGTGTAGCAACTAATGACATGGGTCGTGATTCTAATTATGAAAAAAAAGATTCTTTTGAGCCTGGGATAGAGCTGCATGCAGCTGTAACTGTTTTTGCTGAAGGCTGTAGGGGACATTTAGGCAAATCATTAATTGAAAAATATAACTTAGCTGAAAATAGCGATCCCCAACAATATGGAATTGGACTAAAAGAAATATGGGATATTCCTAAGGAAAATCACAAAGAAGGCCAAGTTATACACACAACAGGATGGCCACTAGAGAATGATACTTATGGTGGAAGCTTTATTTATCATGCTGAAAATAAACAAGTATTTATTGGGTATGTTGTTGGGTTAGATTATAAGAATCCGTACCTATCTCCATTTGAAGAATTTCAAAGATTCAAGACTCATCCTGCAGTTTCTAAGATATTAAAAGGTGGGAAAAGAGTTTCATATGGCGCAAGAGCTCTTATAGAGGGTGGACTACAAAGTTTACCAAAAATGTATATGCCAAATGGATTATTGATAGGCTGTGATGCCGGTACGTTAAATATGCCAAAGATCAAAGGTTCGCATACAGCTTTAAAAAGTGGCATGATAGCTGCAGAAACTATAAATGATAAATTCACCAAAGGTTTAAAAGATCTTTCATCATATGAAGCAAATTTTAAAAATAGCTGGGCTTACAAAGAACTATTTTTAGCAAGAAATGTTAAGCCATTCATGGGCTTTGGACTCTTACTGGGTATAATTTTAACTGGAATAGACCAGTTGTTTTTTAGAGGCAGACTCCCTTTTACATTAAGACATAAGCACAGCGATCATGAGAGCTTAAAGCCAGCAAATGAAATGAAAAAAATTGTATATCCAAAACCAGATGGAGTTCTGACTTTTGATAGGCCAAGCTCAGTTTATTTGTCAGGAACCTTTCATGCTGAGAATCAGCCGGTGCACTTAAAATTAAAGGACCCTGACTTGCCTATCAAATATACACTAAGTAAATTTGCTGAGCCTGCACAAAGATATTGCCCCGTTGGAGTCTATGAGGTGCAAGATAGTGACGCATCATCAGAGCCAGTTTTTGTAATAAATAGCCAAAACTGCATTCACTGTAAGACTTGTGACATTAAAGAGCCATCACAAAACATCAACTGGGTAACCCCAGAAGGTGGTGGCGGCCCTAAATATTCAAACATGTAATTGATATGTATAAGATTAAAATTTTTACTTTTTTATTAGTCTTAGCTTCATCATTTCAAACATTAGCTTACAGCGCAAAAGATTTAAATTCTCTAGACGTAAGTAGTTTCTTAATAGCAGAAATCGCAGAGGAGTTGAATGACTATGATGTTACAATTAAGCATCTTGTTAAATTGTCTAAAATAGATCCCACAAATCAAAACCTCTACATAAAGTTAATTCAAAATAATCTTTTCAATAACAATATTGAGTCTGCAAATAGATATTATGAAAAGTTATCCAAAATTGGATGTAATAAATTAGATAGCTACTGTAATGATTTTTTACAATCTACAGGCCCTTTAATAAATGGTACTTTATATTTAAAGAAAAATAGAAATAGCAAAGCAGCATCTGCTTTTTTAAAAGTAAGTTTAAAAATAAATAAGCAAGATTTATATTTGCACTTACTAGAAGCATGGTCTTGGGCCAACTTAAGTAATTATTTAGAAAGTATTAAAATTTTAGACAGCATTCAATCAAGTCAAATGCATAATGAAATAATATATCATAAGGCGCTAATTTACGATTTAGTTAATGAAGTTGAGCTAGCTAGTATTTTTTATGAACAAGCCATAGCACAAAACCAAGACCTTAGTTTGATGAATTTTTACCTAAATTTTCTCCACAGAAATAATTTAAATGAAAAAAAAGAAAGCGCTCTAAAGCAACTCTTTCAAGGCAATAACTATGACTTATTAAATACTAATGTTCTCCAAAATCAGAGATTAATTAAGAGTCAAATTAATGGGATTGGAGTGGTTCTTTATAACGCGATGGAAGAAGTTGGTTTTGAAAGCATAGATCTATCTAGAAGTATATTAACTTTGGCTAACTTTAGCTATCCTAATTTTTATGAGGTTAATTTTTTATTGGCGAACCTTCTTCATAATTCAAGTTTATATAATGAGGCATTAGCTTTATATAAATCAATACCCAAAACTCATTATTTAGGAGGATTATCAACCATACAATCAGCTAACTTACTTAGCCTAGATGACCAAAAAGACCAGGCTATAATAATTCTACAAAATTTTCTAAAAACACATAAAAACTTCAAAGTTTTAATGACACTTGCTGATCATTTTCGTTACGAAGAAGATTGGAAAAAAGCCATAGAAAACTATGGTAAAATTATTAAAGACAATAGATATTTAATAGAATCAGATTTATGGAATGTCTATTACCGTAGAGGTATTGCTTACGAGCGGTCAAATAATTGGACATTAGCAGAGCAAGATTTTTTAAAAGCCCTCACATTAAAAAAAGGACAACCAGACGTTTTAAACTACTTAGGCTACTCTTGGATTGATAGTGAAATTAATATGGATGAAGCCAAGCTGATGATTGAATCTGCTCTTAAACAAAAGCCAGATGATGCCTATTTTATAGATAGCCTTGCATGGTATTATTTTAAAACTAAAGATTTTGAACAGGCTAATTCTTTACTAAGTTACGCGGCTCACCTAGAGCCAACAGATGCAATTATTAATGAGCATTATGGAGATACCCTTTGGAAAGTTGGCAGGTACATTGAGGCAAGATACCAGTGGAATAGGGCTTTAGATCTTAAGCCACCAAATGATTTAATTAAGAAAATTAAAGTTAAATTGCTAAAGGGATATTGAATTGCTATAAATTTATTGTGCTAGAAACATTAGAATTTAAATCATATGCAAAAATAAATCTGTTTTTGCACGTGTTAAATAAAAGAGTCGATGGTTATCATAATATTTCAAGCTTGATCAGTCGCATTGATCTTTATGATACAATAACTTTTGAAAAAAATGATAATTTTGAAGTAGTATTTAAAGGACTACATAGCAAATCTATTTTAAACAATAATATTTCTAAGCTGCACAAATATCTTTTACAGCACGACTTAATTAAAAAAATTAATTATAAAATTACTATAGATAAGCTAATTCCAGTTGGAGCTGGTCTAGGTGGAGGTTCTAGTAATGTTGCAACAGTAATAGCTGTATTACAAAAATTAGATATTATTAAGAAAGATGAGAATATTAATAAGATTGTTAGATCACTAGGCTCTGACATAGAGTTTTTTTTACATGATTCTTCAGCACTAATAAGTGGCAAGGGAGTTATAGATAAGTTCATAAACTTTAAAAAAGTATACAAAGCTCTATTAGTAAAACCATCTATGAATTTAAGTACTGCAGATGTGTTTAATGCAAATACAAAATATACATTAATTAAAGACTTTAATATGCCAATTATCATAAGAGATCTTAAAGGGGTTATGAATAATTCATCTAATGATCTAGAGGAGGCTGCGAGTAAAATTTGCCCTGATATTATTGAGGTTAAAAAGGAATTAGAAAATCAAGAAGGCTCCTTTGCCCACAGGATGACTGGAAGTGGGTCAACTTATTTCGCACTATTTGAGGATAAAATAGCTGCTAACGCAGCGGAAACATATTTTAAAGTTAATTATCCTAGGTGGTGGTCTAGGTTGGTAAGCATTATTTAATGATTGCATTTCATTTCTGGTGCACTATTTATATATTTAATTAACATTGGGGCGTGGCCAAGTGGTAAGGCACCGCTTTTTGGTAGCGGCACTCGGAGGTTCGAATCCTCCCGCCCCAGCCAATAATTCAAAATTATGAGTGATTTTTTAAATAAATATAATTCAGTATATAATGTTTTTTTAGATAATTGGAATTATCAATCTCAGTACGTACTATTCCTTGAAAAGCTAATGTACCAAGAAACCATACTCCCTATTTATATAAAAGAAATGATCTTTGCATATGTGTCAGAACTAAATGGATGTACTTACTGTAAAAATATACATAAAGAAATAGCTAAAAAGCTAATAGTAGATATGGAGGAAAACTCATCTTTACAAAATATTTCCTTGTCTTCTATACAGGAAGAGTTTAAATCTGTTTTAACTTTTTCGCACAAAGTTAATGAAGATATAGATTCTATAACTCAAGATGATGTAGATAGAATTCTATCCAATGGGTTTCCTGAGAATGTTATTTCCGAAATAATTGCTATTTGTAGTGCAGCTCAATATATGAACACAACTGTAAGAGCACATAAAATACCAGCTTTAAATGAAACCATGAATTCTGCATCAGTTAGAATGATGATTCAAAAAGGCTACCAAGGACTTGCTGAGTACATGATTGAAAAGCGTAAAAATTAATTAAGCTACTAGCTTGGCTAGACTAAATCCAATATAGAAAAGTGTAATTGTTCCAATAAACGTAATAGCAGCGTAAGTAATTGCCAAACCTAAGTTTCCAGATTCTATTAATTTAAAAAAATCTAGATTAAATGTTGAGAAGGTTGTGAAGCCTCCTAGAAAGCCAATAGTAAAAAATATTTTTAACTGCTCGTTGATTAAAAGTTTTGTAGTTATAAAATAATAGATTATTCCTATTGTCAGTGCTCCAACTAGATTTACTAACATTGCTCCATATGGAATAGAGCTTGGCATTATTCTATTAAAGTAATTAATTAGTAAATATCTTGTTACAGATCCAGCGCCTCCGCCAAAAAAAATTATTAACAATATTTTCATAATTTATCCTTCAAGATAAGTCATAATGCCAAAGTGATCACTAGGATATACATTATCTTTTGGAGATGTACCCACTAATATGCTTTTAAGTGGATGTCCCACACCTTTTGTTTTGGGTTTACTAACAAAAATATAATCAATTCTTCTATCTACCTCTAAACTTCTTTTTGCATAACAGTTGCTATTTGACCAAGTATATCCGGAATCATCCCGGTTTGTAACTTGCCAAGCATCGCGTAATACAGTTCTTTTAATAGGAGTTTTCAGGCCAGTTATTTGCATTATTTCTTCACTTAATGGATCGGCATTAAAATCACCACAAAGAATAGGTGGGAATTTAGATTTTTCTAATTTGCTAATATATTCTAGAATAAAAGCTACCTGACTTTGACGTATATCGCTTTGGTTATACTTATAGTTTAAGTGGGTGCATAAAACATCTATTTTAAAACCATCGTAATTGATTGCACTATGTAGCAGTATTCGATTTTCATTAAATTCTACTGCTGTGGGGATTAAATGTGATGAAGAATTTAAAATAGGAAACTTAGAAATAATAGCATTGCCAAATGAGACACCATCAATTTCAAATGACTTTGAGTAAGTGTATTCGCAACAGAATAAATCAGCTATTTTTTTAGCTTGACTGCTATCTGAGTCTTCCCAAACTTCCTGTAGACATAAGATATCTGGATTTAGCTCTTTAAGCTCATTAAATATAAGCTTTTGACGATCTAAATAATTTTCAAATTTCCACCATAAGTTCCAAGTTAGAACTTTGATTTGCTTGCCATTAGTCAATTCACCATAAGCATCTAAATCTGAAAAAGACTTATCAGGCATCTCTATTATTTATGCAAATGCAACCATAATTGATTCTGCAACATAAGCAGGCTTATCGTGACCCTCAATTTCCAATGTAGCTTCAGAAATTAATTGTGTACCACCATTATCAAGTTTATTTACTTCATTTACTTTTAAACTAAGTCTCACTTTTGAATCTACTGGTACCATATTAATAAATCTAACTTTATTAAGGCCATAATTTATAGCCATTTTGGTTCCAGTAATTGTCCAAATCATTGAACTAAGTGGAACAAGCAAAGAAAGTGTTAGAAAGCCATGAGCAATAGTAGATTTTGTTGGCAATTCTTTTGAAGCTCTTTCAACATCAAGATGTATCCATTGATGGTCACCAGTTGCCTCTGCAAACTGTTGAATTCTATTTTGATCAATTACAATCCAATCAGACTTACCAAGTTCTTTTCCAATAAAATTTTCTAGCTCACTAAAATCAACAGATAACATACATAAACTCCCTATTTATTAATTAATAAAATAATATCTTAAATTATTATAAAATATATATTTTTATTATGAGCAATATAAGACAGATGTATAAAACTGATAGCAATATAATTAATGGTCTTTTAAATAGAGCCTTTGGTCCAGGAAGATTTGCAAGATCAGTTTATCGACTGAGAGAAAAATCAGGATATCATCCAGAATTTTCATATGTTTATGAACTTAAAGGTAAAATTGTCGCATCAATCTCTTATTCTGTGACGTCTATTAACAATGAAATTCAAGGATTATTATTAGGACCATTGGCAGTTGAGCCACAGTATAAAGGTAAAGGCTATGGAGTCGCATTAGTAGAAAAGTCAATTAAAGCTATAATAGCTGATTCTAATTATGATTTTATTCTTGTTGTTGGTGATTATGATTATTATGAAAGGTTTGGTTTTAAAAAAACAAAAGAACCATTTAATTTTTATGGTCCGGTTAATAAGAGTAAAGTCTTAACTCTTGATATTAATCAAAAATTAGAAGTAAGTAACTATACAATAATGGAATTTAAATAATGTCTAATGATCAATATAATTTTGTAAAAGGTCTCGACACAATTTACGAATTTAGTAAAAAAGAAAAAAATCAGTTACCTCCTGTTGACAAATGGAATCCAGATTTTTGTGGTGATATAGATATAAAAATAATGAAAAATGGTACATGGTTTTATATGGGCACAGAAATAAAAAGACCAGCAATGGTAAAATTATTTTCAAACATCATAAGGTTAGATTCAGATAATTTTTATTATCTTGTGACGCCAGTAGAAAAAGTAAGAATTAAAGTTGAAGATGCCCCTTTTGTAGCAATATCTTTAATTAAAGAAAATAATAATAATATAGATAACCTGTATTTTGTAACCAACATGCAAGAAAAAATTTTACTTTCAAAGAATAATCCAATTGAAATTAAGATTAATAAAAAAAATGATGAGCCTTCTCCTTATGTTCTTGTTAGAAAAAATTTAAAAGCTTTAATTTTAAGATCAGTATTTTATGAGCTGATAGAACTAGCATCAGAAGGAGTTATTGATGGTAAAAAATGTCTATATTTAGAGAGCAATAGAGAGGTATTCAAAATATATGAATACTAACCAAGAAATATCTGAAAAATATCTTAGATCAATCTTAAAGAATAAAAATGAAATATCTCATGAGTATTTTAACAAGCTTGAACTCAGAACTGATGCAAGCATAAATCAAAACAGTGAGATTAATAAACTGCTAGACAGAAAATTAACCAAATCTTCTGTTTTGATTCCAATAGTTTTTGATGATGGTAACTACAGCATAATTTTGACATATAGATCTGCGGACTTAAAGGATCATGCAAGTCAAATTAGTTTTCCAGGTGGAAGAATTGATGCGCAGGATGCATCGCCAGTTCATACTGCGATTAGAGAGACTTATGAAGAGGTGGGTATAGAAGAAAAATATATAGAGATTATAGGAAATTTAGATACCTACGTTACAGGGACTGGCTATCAAATATTGCCAATAATATCATTAATTAGTCAGCAACATAAAACTAAAATAAATTCTAATGAAGTTGAAAGTATATTTAAACTGCCATTAAGTTTTTTGATGGATGCGAGTAATCATCAAGTTGATAGAAAGCATTATAATAATGGAAGCATTACCTATGATTATAATTTTAATGTTATTAATTATAATTCCCACTATATTTGGGGAGCAACAGCCAGTATTCTAATAAATCTTTATGAAAGATTAAAATGAGAGATAAGAATATTTCAGCAATTCTAGAGCGTCCAGGCGTAGCTCAACTTTTTAATGTTATTAACAATGATAAGCTTTATTTAGTAGGAGGGTGCATTAGAAATGCCCTTAGCAACCAGATTATTAATGATATTGATTTTGCCACCATATTAGAGCCTAAAGAAATTATTAATATTCTAGATAAAAATAATATTAAGTTTTTAGACATTGGTCTGGATCATGGAACTATAACAGCAATAATTGATAAAAATAAATTTGAGATTACTACCTGCCGTAAAGATATTGCAACTGATGGAAGACATGCAAAAGTAGAGTATACCAAAGATATTGAAAAAGATTCAGCTAGAAGAGATTTTTCTTTTAACGCTATCTATGTCGATAGTGCTGGTAAAATATATGATTTTCATAATGGAATTAATGATTTAAAAGAGAATAAAGTCAGATTTATTGGAAATATTGATCATAGATTACAAGAAGATTATTTAAGGATTTTAAGATTTTTTAGATTTCAATCTGTTTATCATGATAATAAAATTGAAGAAAAAGATTTAGTTGTTATTCAAAGCCATATAGCAGGATTGAATAAAGTATCTAAAGAAAGAATCTGGGCTGAATTTAAACATATCTTAAGTCTCAAAACTTCACTTGCAGCCCTTAAAGATATGGAAAAAATTGGGCTCTTTTCAGTTATTTTTCCGGGCCTAAGTATTAATAAAAATTACGAAAAACTTAATAACATTCTATTGGATGTACAAATTGGAAATAGTTTAATGTGTAAGTTGAGTTGTCTGTTAAATAATAATAATAAAAATATCCATAGTTTTATAGACGACAATCCTCTTTCTAATTTAGAAAAAGATACTTTATTGAATCTCACAAATATAAATGAGTCTATCCTTTCATACATGTCAATGCAGGAGATGAGGGCACACTTATATAGACTTGGTCAATCTAATTTTATAAACCAGATTTTATTAAGATGGTGCAATGATAGAAATGATAAAAATAATATTAACTGGAGAACTCTTTTAGAGATTTCTAGATCTTGGATTAAACCTGAGTTCAATATACAAGCGTCCGATATTATGAACATGGGTATACCTGAAGGCCCAAGAATTGGGGAAATAATGAAAGAGCTAGAAGAGTGGTGGGTAAATAATGATTTTATTGATGACAAGTTTTCATTAATAGAAAGACTTAAAGCAATTTGCTTTGCTCAACATTAATTACTCATATAAAATCTTTATAATTTCATAGCTCTTTTCTCCCTTAGGAGCGTTGACTGTTACAAAATCATTTTTTTCTTTTCCAATCAATTCTTTTGCTACAGGCGATTTGTATGATAGTAAATTATTTTCAATATCAGCTTCTTCGTGTCCAACTATCTTAAATTTTTTTCTCTCATCAGTATCTAGGTCGTTTAAGTGAACCGTACTTCCAAAGACAACTTTGTTGTTATGGCTAATATCCTTGATATCTATAACTTCAGAATTTGCCAGTACAGATTTAATTTCTTGAATTCGACCTTCATTATGACTTTGTTCTTCTTTGGCAGCATGATATTCAGCATTCTCTTTTAAATCACCATGGGCTCTCGCTTCAGCAATAGCTTTAATTACTTTCTGACGCTTACTTCCAGATAATGAAGCAAGTTCATCTTGAAGTTTTTTTAGGCCACTTAGTGTAATTGGTTCTGTAGTCATAGTTTATTTCCATATTGCTTCCGGAGGCATTGACATTAGTATGGCATCAATATTTCCACCAGTTTCTAGGCCAAATCTTGTTCCTCTGTCATATAGTAAATTAAACTCAGCATATCTACCACGTTTTATTTTTTGCCTAATCTTGTCTTTATCAGACCATTTCTTATCAATATCTTTATAAATAATTTCAGGTGCAATGGTAAGAAATGATTTTCCCACATCCTTTACAAATGAAAAGTCTCTATCAAACTTATCAGTATTTAAGTGGTCAAAGAAAATACCTCCATCACCACGAGTTTCATCCCTGTGTGGCAGATAAAAATACTCTTCACATTGCTTAGAAAATTTTTTGTAATATTTTTTACTATGCTTGTTACACATAGCTTCTAAATTATTATGAAGAGCATTTTTATTTTTTACATTAATAAATGATGGCGTCATATCCATTCCACCTCCAAACCAACTATTCTCTGTAACTATATATCTTGTATTAAAATGGAAAGATGGGATATGTGGTGATTTCATATGGGCGACTACTGAAATACCACTCGCCCAAAATTTCCCTGTTTTAGAAGCACCTGAAACTTGTTTTTTAAAGCGACTATTAAATTTTCCATAAACTGTTGAAATATTTACACCTACCTTTTCAAATATTTCTCCATGCATAATTGCCATAGTGCCACCTCCTGTATCTTTACCCTGCTCAAGTTTGCGTTTCCATTTTTTAATTTGAAATTTATTTATTTTCTTTGGGCTTGAGTTACTATTTTCTATTTCTAAAAAGATTTTAATTGTTTGATCTCTAAGATCTCTGAACCATTCTTTTGTAGCTAGCTTTTGAGCTTTAATCATTTTACTAACTGTCTTCTAGCTTCAGCAAGCACTATACCTGCGGATACAGCTACATTTAATGATCTTGCATTTTGACTCATTGGAATGGTTATTACTTCATTTACACTATTATAAACTTCATTTGGAACACCTGCACTTTCACGTCCCACTAGGACACTATCACTATTTTTAAAGTTAAAATCTGAATATTTAATTTTGCCTTTTGTAGAAAGAAGAATAATTCTATTTCCTTTATTAGCCTCTAAATAATTGTTCCACGAATCATGCTCATTTAGCGAAACGCTTGAGAGGTAGTCCATAGCAACTTGCTTGATATTTTTTTGATTAAAGACATAGCCAGTTGGATGAATAATATCTATACCAACATCAAAACAAGCGCAGATTCTAATCATTGCACCAGTATTTTGAGGTATATCAGGTTGAAACAATGCTAATTTCATTTTTACTATTGTTAATTATTTATTAATTATAGATATCTAATATATGCGTCATCTTGACACAAGAGCTTACAAAGAGAGTATTTTATTTTTGTGGAAAATCCATAATTAACGTATATATAATTCATTATATTACATAATGAACATAGATAAAGATACAGATACAAAAGTCACTAGAAGAGACTTCTTATACCTTACAACAGGCAGCTTCACAGCTGTTGGAGTTGGAGCAGCTGTATGGCCATTTATTGCACAAATGAATCCAGATGCTTCTGTCAAAGCTTTGGCATCTACTGAAGTGGACTTGTCACCAATACTTCCTGGTCAAAGCATAACCATTTTATGGCGTGGCAAACCTGTTTTCATTAGAAGAAGAACTGAAGATGAGATTGCTGAAGCTCAATCGGTAGAAATAATTGATTTGCCTGATCCAGAAACTGATGAGTCAAGAGTTCTAAAATCTGAATGGCTAGTCATGGTTGGAGTATGTACACATCTAGGTTGTATACCGCTGGGCAATAAAGGTGATTACAATGGATGGTTCTGTCCATGTCACGGATCACACTACGATACCTCAGGAAGAATTAGAAAAGGACCTGCTCCAAAAAATTTAGAAATACCAAGCTATGTATTCTTAGATGATAACACTATAAAAATTGGATAATTATTTATGAGCGAAGATTACACCCCTAAGTCAGCTTTTGGAAAATGGTTTGATAAAAGATTGCCATTGCTCACTTTATTTGCAGGACATGTTCTTGCCTATCCAACGCCAAAAAATTTAAATTACTGGTGGACATTTGGTGGCATTTTAACTTTTTGTTTGATTACTCAAATTATTACAGGCTTAGTTTTAGCAATGCATTATGTTGCTGATGCAAATTTAGCATTTGCAAGCGTTGAACATATAATGCGCGATGTGAATTATGGTTGGTTACTTCGATATCTTCATGCAAATGGTGCTTCGATGTTCTTCATTGCTGTATATCTTCATATGGCACGTTCTCTTTTTTATGGCTCATACAAAGAACCAAGAGAGTTAATTTGGATTATAGGCGTATTTATTTTTCTATTAATGATTGCAACCGCCTTTATGGGCTATGTCTTGCCTTGGGGGCAAATGAGTTTCTGGGGAGCAACAGTCATAACAAACCTTTTCAGTGCAATTCCCTTTTTTGGCGAAGCTATAACCAATTGGCTATGGGGAGATTACTCTGTAGGTAGCGCCTTACTAACAAGGTTTTTTACACTTCATTATTTAATGCCTTTTCTAATATTTGGATTAGTTATTTTGCACATCTGGGCATTGCATGTTCCAGGTAATAACAATCCAGAAGGTATAGATGTTATTAAAGGCTCTCAAGATACAGTTCCTTTTCACCCACATTATGTAATTAAGGATGTTTTTGCACTTGTTGTATTTATAATTATATTTGCTGGATTTGTTTTTTTTAGTCCGAATATTCTTGGTCATAGCGATAACTACATACAGGCCAATCCACTCCAAACACCTGAGCATATTGTGCCTGAATGGTACTTCTTGCCTTTTTATGCAATATTAAGAGCTATCCCAGATAAGTTAGGAGGCGTTATAATGATGGTCTCAGCTATTGCTATACTTGCATTCATACCTTGGCTAGATACATCAAAAGTCAGATCTTCAAAATACAGACCTTTATACAGACAGTTCTATTGGCTTCTAATAGCTGATTTTATTTTACTTGGATATTTAGGATCACAGGCAGCGACTGGCATATACTTAATAATTGGTAGACTTGCTACAGCTTATTATTTTCTTCATTTTATTCTTATTATGCCACTTATTGGATTTATTGAAAAACCTAAACCCCTACCAAAAAGTATTTCAGAACCAGTGTTGTCCAAAGAAGAACAAAAAGCTAAGGTAGAAAAGGCAGCTAGAGCATAATGAATAAATTTTCAAATATACTTTCATTTCTAGTACTTCAATTATTTTTGACCACTGCATTTGCATCAGAAATTCATGAACCAATGCGTCCAGACTGGTCTTTTCAAGGACCTTTAGGTAAATTTAAGAGAGCTGATTTACAAAGAGGTTATCAGGTTTACACGGAAGTTTGTGCAAGCTGTCATTCAATGGACTTATTAAGCTATAGAAACTTAACAGAAGCGGGTGGGCCAGAGTTCTCTAAAGATCAAGCAAAAGCAATGGCAGCTATGTTTGAAGTTGAAGATGGGCCTAATGCAGATGCAGAAATGTTTATGCGACGAGCTATTTTATCAGATCGATTTGTAAGCCCTTGGAAGAATGAACAAGAAGGTAGAATATCTAATGGAGGTGCATATCCTCCAGATTTATCAGTAATTGTTAAAGCTAGAGCTGGTGGTGCAGATTATATTTATTCATTATTACTTGGTTACCAAGAGTCTCCTAAAGATTTGATCATAGAAGATGGAGTTTATTATAATATCTATGCAAAAAATCAAAGAATTGCTATGCCTCAAGTTATTTATGAAGATGGGGTAGAGTACACTGATGGTACTGCAGCCACTGAAGTTCAAATGGCAAATGATGTCACAACTTTTCTTGCCTGGGCAGCAGAACCTAAGCTAGAAGAGCGAAAAAGAATTGGATTTAAAGTGATATTGTATCTAATAATCCTGTCTTTCCTGCTTTATTTTACTAATAAGAAAATCTGGAAAGATACTTCACATTAGTATTTATATTTTTAATTCAATAGATTAGATTGCTTAATTAATAATCTTATTTACCTTATATTATCCACAACTTGATTTCCTTGTACTCGCATAGAACTTTTCTTTGCTGTAAAATTAATTTTTGAATCACAGGAGATAATAAATGTTAGAAAAATTATTTAAGTTAAGTGAGCATGGCACTACTGCTAGGACAGAGATCCTTGCTGGTGTCGCAACTTTCTTAACAATGGCATATATACTTATTGTTAATCCAAGTATCTTAGCAGATGCAGGGTTTCCTCATGAGGGTGTATTTATAGCTACGATCGTTGCTGCAGCCGTTGGCTGTTTAATAATGGGATTATATGCAAATTGGCCAATAGGTCTTGCTCCAGGTATGGGGTTAAACGCTTTTGTTGCGTATACCTTGGTTGGTTTTGGTGGCAGTGGTGATATTTCTTGGCAAACAGCTTTAGGCGCAGTATTTATTGCTGGTATATTATTTATAGCTATAAGCTTAACTCCTTTAAGACAGTGGATTATCAATAGTATTCCAAGAAGCATGAAATTTGGTATTGGTGCTGGGATTGGACTGTTCTTAGCTATTATAGGACTTGAAGAGATGGGGATAGTAGTTTCTCATCCTGCAACTTATGTGACGCTTAATGCAGGGAATATTTTATCTGCAAGTGTTTTGTTAGGTTGTCTTGCTTTTGCATTAATGGCCGTCTTTGATAAAAGAGGAATTCGTGGTGGTATCATTATAAGCATTATATTTGTTACAGTAATAGGAATGATTTTTGGCGTAGAAGATATTTTTACAACAGCAGTTGTTAGCGCTAATGTTCCAGGATTTGTTCACACAACTGAATTTCCTTCACAAATTTTTAGTGTTCCATCACTTGCAGACACTATATTTATGCAACTTAATATTACTAGTGCTTTAACAGTTGGAATGGTTTCAACTATTCTTACTTTATTATTTGTTGACTTTATGGATACTGCTGGAACTTTAACGTCAGTTGCAAATTTAAGTGGTAGAGTAGATCAAGATGGTAAAGTGGATGGCATTGAAAAAGCGGTTCTTGCAGATTCAGTTGCAACTGCTGTTGGTGCTTTAGCTGGAACAACCAATACAACATCATACATCGAATCTGGCGCTGGAATCAAAGAAGGCGGCAGAACTGGACTTACAGCAGTAACAGTGGGCATATTATTCTTATTATGCATATTTTTAGCACCACTAGCTAAAAGTGTTCCTTATTATGCTTCTGCACCTGCACTAGTTTTTATTGCAACATTCTTTATGAGGAACATTGTTGATATTGATTGGGATGATGTCTCTGAATATGCTCCTGCCGTATTAGCTGCAGTAGTTATGCCTTTTACTTTTAGTATTGCAAATGGAATCGCAGTTGGATTTCTTGCTTACTTTGTAATTAAAGCATTAAGCGGTAAATTTAGTGAGTTAAATTCAGGCACTATATTTATAGGCTTGATATCAATACCTTACTTTTATTCAGTAAGCTCTTTTTAAAAAGCTAAGTTAATGGTTGGCTTTGTCTTCCTCATCCCAAGGGAAGACGGGCCAAGTATCTTGGGAAATTTCTTCAACATAGCTACCAGCCAGAGGCATACCTCTAGGTTTTGCATAGATTACAGCAAGGTGCATATTTGGCATATATTCTGCCAAAGATTTTGCTGTACCACCTTGATCAACAATATCATCAATTACTAGCACTACCTCATTAGTTTTAGGTGCGCGGTGAACAATGGTTTTACCAACTTCACGGTGCATATAGCTTTGTATGGATACTATATCAACATCTTGAATTCCAAGTGTGTAGGCAACAACTGAAGCAGGTACAAATCCACCTCTTGAGACTACTACCATTTTATCAAAATTAATTTTTTTTGTCTTGATGATATGAGCAAGCTTTACAGCCTTATCATGCATTTCTTCATATGTAGGAAATATAAGTTTATGGTCCATAGTTTTAATTATTAAATAAGAAGTGCATTATGTCACCATCTTGCACATTATATTCTTTACCTTCGCTTCTAAGTTTACCTAATTCTCTTGCTTTGCTTTCACCGTTACATTCAATAAAGTCATCATATGAAACGGTTTCTGCTCTAATAAAACCTTTTTTAAAGTCTGTGTGTATTTTACCAGCTGCATCAGGTGCTAAAGTGTCTTTTTTTATAGTCCAAGCACGAGTTTCTTCTGGTCCAACAGTGAAATAGGTTACTAGATTAAGTATTGCATAGCCACTGCTTATTATCTTATTTAAGCCTGAATTATCTAATTCAAGTGATTTTAAAAACTCCTCTTGTTCTGTTTCATCTAACAATGATATTTGTGATTCTATTTCAGCTGAAATTATAATAACACTTTCATTATCAATCTTTTCTATAAACTTTTTTGTAAATTGATTGCCAGAAGAAATTGAATCTTCATCAACATTGCCTACATAAATAATTGGTTTTATTGTAATTAAGTTAAATTCTTTAATTTCATTTTCTTGTTCATGAATATTTTCAATAGAACGTGCAGGGTTACCTTGACCAAGGTGATCATAAATTATTTTTGCAATATCAATTTTTTTACTTGCTTCTTTATCACCTTTTTTTAACGCTTTTTCTAAATTACCAATTAATTTTTCGACCATTTCAAGGTCAGCAAGGATAAGTTCAGTATTAATAGTGTCAACATCATCGATAGGATCAATTTTATTATTTACATGCGTTATGTTTTCATCTTCAAAACATCTGACAACATGAATAATTGCATCCACCTCTCTAATATGAGATAAAAATTTATTTCCTAAGCCTTCGCCTTTTGATGCACCTTTAACTAATCCAGCAATATCAAAAAATGTAAGTGGGGCAGGTATGATTTTTTTAGAACTAGCTATTTTAGCTAGTGCATATATTCGACTATCTGGCACAGCTACAGTACCTTCATTCGGCTCTATTGTACAGAATGGGTAATTTGCAGCCTCGGCTGAGATTTTTTTATTTAATGCGTTAAAGAGTGTTGAT
>CAJJBG010000036.1 GCA_905182345.1 Pelagibacteraceae bacterium AG-422-B15 | reverse complement strand
TGCTTGGATTTGGTAGATTAAGATTATTCATAATTTCAATATATTCTTCAGGAGAACTTACTTGTAATCTTGGATTAAAGTTTTTTTCTTCAATAATTGAGCTGACCATTTCACCTTTATAGTCATGAGCTGGATAAACTAATGTTTCGTCTGGTAACTTTAATAGCTTATTAAAAATTGAATTATAAGAATCTCTTGCATTTCCATTTTGAAAGTCCGTTCTTCCTGTTCCCCTAATCAATAGAGCATCGCCCGTAAAAACTCTGTCATTCATTAAAAAACTGAAACTTTCAATGGTGTGACCAGGTGTGTAAATAGCTTGCAACTCTAAGCCGTCTATTTTAATTTTTTCTTCATCTGTAACGTGCATCGTAACAACATCAGCAGGCGTTTTATCACCCATTATAGTTATACAGTTAGTTTTATTTCTTAGTTCAGTAATTCCTGAAATATGGTCTGCATGAATATGAGTGTCTATAACCTTGACTAGTTTTAAATCTAATTCTTTTAAAAGCTTAATATATTGTTCAACATTTTCCAAAACTGGATCAATGATTAGAGCCTCTCTTCCTTTGGCAGAAGCTATAAAATAAGTATAAGTACTAGAGGTTTTATCAAATAATTGTCTAAACAACATGTAGGCACATTATCTACTCTATTATGTAAATGGTCAAACTAATGAGCATGCAACCCACTTATGAAACATATGACTGGCAGTATCCATGGCAGAAGAAAATACTCCCCCTTTGAATGCAGGTGAATGACGACCTTTTTGCATACCCTCTATGCTTGATAAATCTTCTAAAAAAACTCTCTTCCAAAGTTCCATATTTGCTTGTCTATACTCAGCATAATTATCACCAAAGGCAACTTCATCGCCAAAGTAATAAAACTCCATATGTTCAATGGTTAGCTCTGTGCTAATTGGCTCCAGCCAACATGCAAAATAATGATCTTTATGAATGCCAAGCATTACGTTTGGATATAAAGCAATGTACTCTGCATATAATAATTTATCTTTAGGCCAGCTTGGAAAGTAGGTTGGTAACTTTATATTCTCAAACTGAGGATTATAAGTAATTGTATCCTGACCTGCAAAAATATTTGGCTCACTTATAATATCATGATGGTCAGATAGTTTTGAATATTTATTTAAGTCAGGATGAATTGATGGCAAATGATAACTTTCACAATAATTTTCAATTGGAAATTTCCAATTGCATTTTGTTTCAATCTTAACATAGCCATAATCTACCGGATGCCTGATCATATCTTGATCTTCCTGAGCCAACAGATTGTTCCATCTTGACTTTAATGGCTTAATAAATTCTTCAAAATTAATTGCATTGCCTGACAAGTTAACAAAAATTAAATCTAACCACACATAAGCCTTAACCCCTTTAAGAGAACAACTTTCTTTGCTAAAAGTATCAACCTTATGTTTATTAAGGCCTCCTATATGAGGTGTAGCAATTAAATTCCCACTTAGATCGTATGCCCATGAGTGATAGGGGCATCGTATCATTTTTTTAGCAATCAGGTTTTCATTATCTTTAATTAACTGCATGCCTCTATGACTGCAAACATTATGATAGACTCTAATTTGGTTACTATCGTCTCTAACAAGCATTAATGGTGTACCTTGGAAATTAAAACTCTTTATATCTCCAATATTGGAAATTGAACTTGCCGTGCCAATGACTGTCCACTGTTCTTCAAAAAGTTTATTTTTTTCAAACTGCATGTAATCAGAATTAATATAGCAAGCATTAGGTAAGCCACGCGACGATGCAGTGGAATTCATCACAACATCTAACTCTTCTTTTTTAACAAAGTTATAAATATTATTTGGCATTAAAAATTGAATTACCCCTAAATAGTTCCTTCATAAGAGTTCTTATATAATTTTTTCATATCATCCAAATTTAGCTTTATTGGATTTCCTGATGTTGATGGATCCATCAAGGCCATCTGTGACAGCATATCAAAATCAAATTCTTTATTTAACTCTTTTAATGTGTGTGGAATCGAAAGTTCTTTTCTTAGCTCAAGAATCCAGCTAAGGAACCCTTCAAAAGTTTGATCTTCTAATTCAAGGTAACTTGATAATAATATAATTCTCTTCTCAATAGCAAACCTATTGTAACTTATAACATAAGGCATAAAAATAGCGTTTGATAATCCGTGATGCACATCATTTACGCCATTGATGGGATGGCTTAAAGAATGAATTGCACCTAGGCCTTTTTGAAATGCAGTTGACCCCATTGAAGAACTCACAAGCATCTTGGATCTTGCCTCTATATTATCTGGTTCTTTGAATGCAGTAATTAAATAGTCCTTAATATTTTTAATCCCTTCAATAGCTATGCCGTCAGCCATTGGATGAAATCCATTTGCGCAATAAGCTTCCAAACAATGTGCCAATGCATCCATTCCTGTCGCAGCAGTCAAATGTGCTGGAAGAGTGAGTGTTAGCTCAGGGTCAAGAATAACTAAATCAGGAAGCATTGTAGGATGAAAAATTATTTTCTTAGTATGTGTTTCCTCATCCACAATTAATGATGCTCGACCAGTTTCTGATCCTGTGCCAGCAGTAGTTGGGATTGCAATAACTTTAGGCATCTTATCAAGGATTGCTTTTGTCCAATTATCGCCAATATCTTCAAAAAACCATATGTTCTTTTTTTGATTAGACATAAAAGCAATTGTCTTACCGGCATCTAATGAGCTTCCACCTCCAATGGCAATCACACCATCACTATTATTTTTAATGTAAGTTTCAACACCATCTGTAATATTTTTCCCCGTAGGGTTACCTTTAATGTTTGAAAAAACTGAATAGTTTAATTTTAAATTATCTAAATTTAATAAAATCTTCTTTAAATGAACATTTTCTAAAAATTGTGGATCAGTAACAATCAATGGATTGTTCATTTTAAGTTCTTTGATTGCTAAAGAAATATCATTAATTCTGCTCGCCCCAAACCAAATGGGCGTCGGATAATTCCAATTAGCACTAACTATGTCTGACATTAAGCCTTACTCTCCTTGGGTTTGTGGGGTTATTTAATAATTATGTATATAAATTATATATTAATGCTTCTGACTCGACCTGTAAATAATTATCAGCTAACATTTATTGAAGAATTTGAAGTTATATAAATTAGGAGGCGACATGACAGACTTAGATGTGCACGTTAATCAACCTGGGAGAGATAAGCTAGTTAAGGCAGTAAGGGAAAAAATTAACGAGCTTGGAATCACTTATATTTATTTTCAA
>CAJJBG010000035.1 GCA_905182345.1 Pelagibacteraceae bacterium AG-422-B15 | reverse complement strand
ATTGATCAGAATAAGTATTAAAATTTATTGTAGATAACAAAAGTACTATTAAGATAATTTTTTTCATTGTTTTATTTTTTTTGGTGGGCCCACCAGGACTCGAACCTGGGACAACTCCGTTATGAGCGGAGGGCTCTAACCAACTGAGCTATGGGCCCGAAAAATATAGTTATACTGCAAATAACAAAACTTTAAAGAAGAAATAATAGAAGGCTTAATTTTTGTCTAAGAAGCTTTTAAGCAGTTTTGCTCTAGTTGGATGCTTAAGCTTTCTTAAGGCTTTAGCTTCAATTTGTCTGATACGTTCGCGCGTAACAGAGAACTGTTGTCCTACTTCTTCTAACGTATGGTCAGAATTCATTCCAATACCAAATCTCATTCTAAGCACTCTTTCTTCACGTGGCGTTAAAGAAGATAATATTTTAGTGGTAGTCTGTCTTAAGTTTGACTGAATAGCAGCATCAATTGGAATTACTGCATTTTCATCTTTGATAAAATCACCTAAATGACTGTCCTCTTCATCTCCAACTGGAGTTTCAAGACTGACTGGCTCTTTCGCAATTTTTAAAACTTTACGAACTTTTTCAAGTGGCATATTTAATTTAACAGAAATTTCCTCAGGGGTTGGCTCTCTACCTATTTCACTCAATAATTGTCTTTGCGTTCGGACAATTTTATTAATAGTTTCAATCATATGTACAGGAATTCGAATGGTTCGGGCTTGGTCAGCAATTGATCTTGTTATTGCCTGCCTAATCCACCATGTTGCATAAGTAGAAAATTTATATCCACGTCTATATTCAAATTTATCAACAGCTTTCATTAAACCAATATTGCCCTCTTGAATAAGATCTAAGAACTGTAAACCACGATTGGTGTATTTTTTAGCAATAGAAATAACAAGGCGGAGATTGGCTTCAATCATTTCTTTTTTAGCAACACTTGATTCACGTTCACCTTTTTGGACATGACTTACAATTCTTTTAAATTCTAACAGAGTTAACCCTATTTCACTGGCTGCACCACGAATATCATTCATGATGTCTTTGATATTGTTTTTTTCATCTTGAACAAATTTTTCCCAACCAGTTAGACGTGTAATCTTTCTTAGCCAATATGGATTGTTTTCATTCCCAACGTATTTATCTAAAAAGTCTTCTCTGGTGATCTTATGATTCATTGCCAACCTTAATAACTTACCTTCAGATGAAACAATTTCTTTGTTAATTTGATAGAGCTCTAATATGAGTTTTTCAATTTTATGCGTATTGATTTGAAGGCCTTTTATTAACGCTACTATAGAAGATTTTTCTAGTTCGTATTGTTTTTCTGACTTAGGTGGAAATTCTTTGCCTTTTTCTTGAAACGCAATCTTACTTTTTTGAAGCTTTTGTAGTTTCTTAAAGTTTTTAGACAACTTCACAAATGTTTGGAGTATTTCTGGTTTTAACTCTTCTTCCATAATCGCAATAGAAACATTCATCTCATCATCAGCATCTTCATATTGCTCTTCGGGTTCAGCTACTTTCTTAACTTCAACTTCACTTTCCCAACTAGAAGCATTCTTCTCTTGATCTTTTTTCTTTTTAAGTTCAATTTTTTCTTCCTGTTCTTTTTTCTTTTTTGCTTCTTTAATCTTTTTACTTAGATTTTTTTTGTAAGGCGAATCTTCATATAAAGATTCTAAATCTATAACTTCTCTTAAGGTCATTTTCCCTTCTGAAATATCATCTTGCCAATGCAAGATAGCTCTTAATGTTAATGGACTTTCACACAACCCAGATATCATTGCCTCTTGGCCTGCTTCAATTCTTTTAGCTATGGCAATTTCACCTTCTCTAGATAAAAGATCAACTGTGCCCATTTCACGTAAGTATAGTTTTACCGGATCATCTGTTTTATCTCCGGTAGTTTTTACTACCTTCTCTTCTGTCTCTTCTATTTGATCTTCCTCATCAGAATCATCAGAGTCTATAATATCAAAGCCTGCGTCAGATAGTTTAGTTGTATACTGTTCAACTTGTTCAGAAGTAAATTTATCTTCAGGAAATGATTTTCTAATAAGTTCATTGGTAAGATGTCCATCAGCCTTACCTTTTTTAATAAGTTTTTTTATAATTGATTTTTCTAAATCTAGTACAGGACTGTCCTGCTCATCATGCATATCAGATTTATTATTTGCACTAGCTGCAACTATAGAAACTTTCTTTTTTCTGCCTCTTTTTTTTATCATTTTAATTTTTATTAAATTAGACTGTCTTTTTTTAACTTTAAGAATCTTTCAAAACTTTCATTATCCATATTTTCAGCTAAATGCACTTCTGCGTCTTCTAGCTGAGTGTCTGCAGTAATTTTGTTTTGAAGTTTTAAAAGCTCAACAAAAGTTGATTTAAGCTCATCGTACCCACTATCTAGAATTGATTTATAAGTTTTTAACAATTCTTCTTTGTAGATATTTCTAACAATATTACTGAATTCAGAACTCTCTAAATATGACTTTAAACTAGTTTTTTCAAGCTCTTTGTTCTCATTAACTGCATATTCAACAATAAATGAGCATAATCTTGAAAAATCAACCTTATTAAAAATAAGGGTGCCTAATTCCTCAAAAAAATCTGCAATTAGACTTGGGTTTTCAATGACACAGATTAAAATGACTTTTTCTCTTATTTCTGAAGAATCTTGGTTATTATTCAATCTGTCACTGCTCAAGATTTCAGGGGAAATTTTAATAAAGTTAGATTTTTTCCAAGAACTGTCATAATCCTTATTGTTGTACTGGTAATTCTTATTGTTGTATGGCTTGACGGATCGCAGATCTTGTAATTTTTGTAAATAATATTTTTTATAATAATTTTTTACTGTTTCATCTTTAATCTCACTTAAAAGCAATTTAATTCTTTTTTCAAAACCAGCTAATTCTTCAGGGTTTGAATTTTTTACTTTTATATATTCAATATCCCAAATAAATTCTGAGAGAGTCTTTGAGCTGCTAATTGTTTTTTTAAAGCTATTTTTACCTTTATCTTTTATATAGTCATCTGGATCTAAATTATCATTAAGAGTACAAATTCGAATAGAATATTCAGGCTTAAGTATCTGCAATGTATTTAATGCAGATCTATATGCTGCTTTCTTTCCCGCCTCATCACCATCAAAACATATAATTGGACTCTTACAATATCTCCATGCTTTTTCAATTTGTGGGTTTGTCAATGCAGTTCCTAATGGAGCAACAGTTGTTTCGAAGCCATTTTGATACAATGATATTACATCCATATATCCTTCTACAATAATTAGATCTTCAATTTTATGGTTTCTATCAATGGCTAAATCAAGGTTGTAAAGATTGTATCCTTTTTTAAATAATTTGTTTTCAGAGGAGTTAATGTATTTTATGTTACTATTGTCTAAAGCACGTCCACCAAAAGCAATTATATTTGATCTATTGTCTCTTATTGGAAAAATTAGTCTATTTCTAAAAAAATCATAATATTCATTATTGCTTTTCGTTGATTTTTTTACCAAACCACTTTCCAGTATGTCTTTAAGCTCATGATTTTTGGACAAAAGGAATCTATAAAGTGCATCAGAACTAGAGGATGCATAGCCAAGAGCAAAGGCCAAAGTAATTGATTCTGAGATTTCTCTTTTCAATAAATATTTTTTTGTTAAATCTGATGATTTTAAATTATTCTGAAAGAAATTTTTTGCATCAATTAAGATGTTTTTCAATTTAGTATTATCTGCATAAGAGTCTGCCTGTGAGGAACTAATTATGCCTGATGCTGGTTCAAGACCAGCTAATCGAGCAAGATATTCAATTGCTTCAGGGTAAGTGTAGCCTTTATGCTTCATCATAAATGAAAACATATCTCCATGCTCGGATGTACTAAAGCAATGATAAAATTCTTTTTCATCATTCACAGTAAATGATGGAGTTTTTTCTGACTTAAAAGGACTTAGTCCAATATATTCATTGCCACGACGCGTAAGTTTAACAAATTTATTTACAACGTCCGATACGCTCAGTTTGTTTTTGATTTCAGCTATAAATTCTTTGGAGTATCTAGGCATAGAATTAGAGTACTACATCCCTAATTATAAAAAATAAAATAATATCTACCAATATATTAATTTTGTAGGATTTCCTTAATTATTTTGCTTGCTAATGACATATCAACACTGCCACCATGTATATCCTTAAGGTGCTTTACAACTTTGCCCATTGCTTTAATGCTATCAATATCAAGCTCTGTAATGGCTGATTGACATATTTCTCTAGTTCTTAGCTCATCATATTGAGAAGGTAGGAATTCATTAATAATATCGATCTCAAGCTTTTCTTTTTCAACCAATTCTTGCCGATTCGCCTTATCAAACATTTCAATTGAATCTTGTCTTTGTTTGATCATTTTTCTTAATAGGGCAATAATTATATCTTTACCAATATCGTCACTTTCACCATTAGAGCGGCAGGCAATTTCTTTATCTTTTATTGCAGCAATAATTAGTCGTAGAGTAGAGATGCGGCTTTTATCTGCAGCTTTCTGCGCCTCAGCTAATTTATCAGATATAATGCTTTTCATATTATTTATTTAAGTTCGGAACGAAATCTATATTAAGTTATACCACACAGCAACAAGTGAATGCTAAATATTATTGGCTTTATTCGTAAGATTCTTTGACTTGCAAGCTGCAAGTTAATGCATTAAATTCCTGTAAATCTAGAATCGTTATTAATGTCCAATATTAAAGTATCTAAAAATGGTCAAAAAGTTAGTCGACCTATTCCTATTCCTGCAACTTTAGTTCTAGAAAATAATAAAATATTCAATGGTATTGCAATAGGTGCAAGAAAAACTGTTGTTGGGGAAGTTTGCTTTAATACCTCAATGACTGGATACCAAGAAATTATTAGTGACCCCTCTTATGCAGGGCAAATAATTAATTTTACATTCCCTCATATCGGTAATGTTGGAACCAACTTAAGTGACAATGAAACTTTAAAGCCCTATACAAAAGGTGTGATTATAAATTGTGATATTTCTAATCCCTCTAATTTTAGATCTATACAGCATTTAGATGAATGGTTAAAAACTCACGAAATTCCTGGTATATGCAATGTAGATACTCGCGATATTACAAATTTGATCAGAGATTTTGGTGCTCTTAAAGGAAGCCTATCAACTCTATCTAAAGTTAAAATAAATGACCTTAAAAAAATTAATAAGGATTGGTCCGGGCTAAATGGACTTGATTTAGCGAAAGAAGTTACATGTGCAAAGCCATTTAAATTTAATAAAAATACTAAAGCAAAATATAAGATAGTGGCAATAGATTACGGCATAAAACTAAATATATTAAATTCCCTTGCTCAGTTAAACGCTGAAATAACTGTTGTCCCGGCATCGACTGCTGCTGAAGAGATTATTAAAATGAAACCAGATGGAGTTTTTTTATCTAATGGCCCTGGAGACCCCAAGGCGACAGGCAAGTATGCTATTCCAATAGTTAAAAAGCTTATAGAAAAAAATATTCCTTTATTTGGTATTTGCTTAGGTCACCAAATAATAGCATTAGCCCTAGGCGCTAAAACAAAAAAAATGTTTTTAGGGCACAGAGGTGCTAATCACCCAGTAAAAAATCTAAATAATGGATTGGTAGAAATCACATCTCAAAATCATGGTTTTGAAGTTACCAAAAAATCAATACCTTCATCTGTTAAAGTAACGCATGTTTCATTGTTTGATGGATGTATCGAAGGATTGAAACATAAAACAAAGAAAATATTTTCTGTTCAATATCACCCAGAATCAAGTCCTGGGCCACATGATAGTCACTATCTATTTAATGAATTTATTGAAATGATTAAGGGTAAAAAATAATGCCAAAAAGAAAAGATATTAAATCAATTTTAATAGTTGGAGCTGGTCCAATAGTTATCGGTCAAGGCTGTGAATTTGATTATTCTGGCACCCAAGCCTGTAAAGCCTTAAGAGAAGAAGGTTATAAGGTTATTCTTATTAATTCAAATCCAGCCACTATCATGACTGACCCTGAAACAGCTGATAAGGTTTATATTGAGCCTATTACCCCAGAAATAGTAGAAAAAATAATAGCCAAAGAAAGACCTGACGTAATGTTACCGACTATGGGAGGGCAGACTGCATTAAACATAGCAATAGCTTTGTCTGAAAATGGAGTTCTAAAAAAATATAAAGTGGATTTAATTGGGGCCAACCTGAAGGCAATTAAAAAAGCTGAAGAACGTGAAAGTTTTTATAAGGCCATGAAAAAAATTGGACTTGATGTTCCAGAGGCACACGTTGCTAGATCTTACGTCCAAGCTCAAAAAGTCTTAAAAAAACTTGGCTTACCAGTGATTATCAGACCCTCTTTTACTTTAGGTGGCACAGGCGGTGGCATAGCAAAAACGAAAAAAGAGTTTGATGAAATTACTAAATCTGGACTTTATAGCTCTCCTATTAATGAGATACTTGTTGAAGAATCTGTTGCAGGCTGGAAAGAGTTTGAGATGGAGGTTGTTCGGGATAAAAATGATAACTGCATTATTGTTTGCTCAATAGAAAATATAGATCCTATGGGTATCCATACCGGTGACTCTATTACTGTTGCTCCAGCTCTAACTTTAACTGACAAAGAATATCAAGATATGCGCAATGCATCAATTGCATGCCTAAGAGAAATTGGTGTAGAAACTGGTGGTTCTAATGTTCAGTTTGCTGTAAACCCAAAAAACGGACGTCTAGTAATAATTGAAATGAATCCAAGAGTGTCTAGATCTTCCGCACTAGCTTCAAAGGCAACAGGATTTCCTATTGCTAAAATTGCTGCAAAATTAGCAGTTGGTTACACTCTTGATGAGCTTCACAATGAAATAACTAAAGTCACCCCAGCTTCATTTGAACCTACAATAGATTATGTGGTAACAAAAATTCCTAGATTTACTTTTGAAAAATTCCAGCTTACAAAACCATTGTTAACTAGTTCTATGAAGTCAGTTGGTGAAGCCATGGCAATAGGACGGTCGTTTCCTGAGTCACTTCAGAAAGCCCTGCGCTCATTAGAGACTGGCTTAAGTGGATTAGATGAAGTTAAGATCACAAATGAAAAAAAATTGCTTACTAAAGATAATATTTTAAATGAACTTAAAAAACCTACGTCAGACCGCATTCTTAAAGTAGCTCAAGCACTTAGATTTAATAAGACTATTAAAGAAATACACAAAGCATGCAAAATAGACCCATGGTTTATCGAACAAATAGGCTTAATTGTCACTGCAGAAAAAGATATAAAGCTAAAAGGGATTCCCACAAAAGGTCTCGAGCTTCAAAAAATAAAATCTTTGGGTTTTAGCGATAAAAAACTCTCTGAATTATCAGGAGTTGCTACCGCTAAAATTACTGAAAGAAGAAATAAACTTAACATTGCACCAAACTTTAAGCGAATAGATACGTGTGCTGGAGAATTTAAATCTTTAACTCCTTATATGTACTCAACATACCATAAATATGAGTTAAATAATAATGGGTGTGAATCGAGTCCTTCTAGTAAGAAGAAGATAATTATTTTAGGCAGTGGACCAAATAGAATTGGGCAAGGAATTGAGTTTGATTATTGTTGTTGCCATGCATCATTTGCACTTAAAAAAATGAATTATGAAACTATTATGATTAATTGCAACCCTGAGACTGTTTCAACCGACCCAGACACAAGTGATCGCTTATACTTCGAACCACTTACTAGTGAGGATGTTTATGAAATTATCAAGCGTGAAAAAACTAATGGCAAGCTAGTTGGTGTTATTGTTCAATTTGGTGGTCAAACTCCTTTAAAGCTTGCTGAATTTTTAAATGAAATGAAGATACCTATATTAGGTACTTCAGTTGACTCAATTGATCTTGCTGAAGATAGAGCTCGATTTAAACAGGTTGTTGATGATCTAAACTTACTTCAACCCATAAATGGAATTGCTTATTCTGAGAAACAAGCGTTTGAAATCATAAAAAGAATTGGTTTTCCTGCTGTTATTCGGCCATCTTATGTTTTAGGTGGTAGAGCTATGGAAATAGTCCATAAGATTGATGAATTAAAAAAATATTTTAAAGAAGCTGTAGTTGTTTCTGGAGATAGTCCGGTTTTAATCGATAGTTATTTAAAAGATTCTATTGAAGTAGATGTTGATGCTATATCTGATGGTAAGGATGTTCTTATTTCTGGAATAATGGAACATATTGAAGAAGCTGGAATTCATTCTGGAGATTCGACCTGTACTTTACCTCCCTACTCTCTTTCAGAAAAAATTATTGAGAATATCAAAAAACAAACCCACAAACTGGCTATAGCTCTAAAAGTTAAAGGTCTCCTTAATATACAATTTGCTGTTCAAAATAATAATATTTTTCTTTTAGAGGTGAATCCAAGGAGTAGTCGAACCGTGCCTTTTGTGGCAAAGGCAACTGGCTTACAAATAGTGCAAATAGCTAGTAAAATTTCAGTAGGTAAGAAATTGAAAGACTTAAAAATTAAGTTAAAAAAAATGTCTTATATAGCAATAAAAGAGCCTGTCTTTCCTTTTAAACGATTTCCTAATGTTGATACAATCTTAGGTCCAGAAATGAAATCAACTGGAGAGGTAATGTCTATTGATAAAGATTTTGAATCCGCATTTATAAAATGTCAAATGGCAGCATCCAATCCACTGCCAATTAAAGGAAAGTTGTTTGTCTCTGTTAAGGATAGCGATAAGGCAAAAATTTTGCCTACTGTTAGATCTTTTGCGAAACAAGGATTTCAAATCATCGCAACTAGTGGCACAGCTTCTTTTCTAAAAGAAGGTGGTGTTAAAGTCTCGTTTGTCAATAAGGTCACTGAAGGCCATCCACATATTGTAGATCTTCTCGAAGAAGATAAAATTAGTATCGTTATAAATACAACTGAAACTAGAAAATCAATCAATGATTCATTTAGTCTAAGACGAACAGCACTGAATAGAAATGTGCCATATTTTTTAACTGTGTCCGGGGCAAGAGCTGCTATAAATTCCATTAAACGTTTAAAGAGTGGAAATAATTTGATTGTGCGCCCTATTTCAGAATACCACTAATCTAAAGGAACATTGCCTAAAGACTTGGTTGCTTTAATAGCAAAAGCAGTTTTAATACTAGCAATATTATCATTGCTAGATACGTTATTTGTAAGAAACTCTTGAAATGCACTCATGTTTTTTGCAACACATTTTAAAATAAAATCAACTTCACCATTTAACATATAGCACTCTCTTACTTCTTCCCAACCCCAGACTAATTTTTCAAATTTACTTAACTCTTCTTCATTTTGATTTTTCAAACCAATAAAAATGAATGCTGTTAAATCATACCCAAGCTTAGCATGATTTAAATTTGCTCTAAATCCATCAATAAACCCATTTTGCTCAAGATCTCTTACCCTTCTAAGTGTCGGTGGTGGTGACATTCCAATTTTTTTTGATAAATCTAAATTAGATATTCTTCCATCATCCTGAAGAATTCTTAATATTTTCTTGTCGATCAAATCGAGTTCTTTTTTGCTCATAGATATTTTATTTAACTTCTATTTTTTTAAAATTATTTCAGCTATTTTTATTGTTTCATTTTCATAATCTGTCTTATCAAAAATCAGGTTTGAAGAAAGTTCTTTAGTGTAACCAAGTGCAAGTAATTTTTCATTAAACAAATCAATTCTATTATTTTTTTTCTTACTTTTTAATCTAAATATATAAACTGGCTTTCTGGAGTAAATAGCCTCAGAAATCATAGAGACTGAATCACCTGTACATATTAAACATGATGATAGCTTTAAAAGTGCAATATATGGATTTTTTTGACTATTGGTCCACACTAAATGGTCTTCAGAGTATTTTTTAGCTATAAAATCTTTAATAAATTTATCAGTTCTTCTGGAAAATAAAATTACTAAAGAAACAGAGTTATTTTCTATAATTTTATCAATTTTCATAGAAAGCCTATTTAAGGCTGCTTTGTCAAAAGTATAATTATTACTCTTTCCACCTAAAATTAATGTTACTATTGGTTTGTTTAAAGATTTAAAATCTTCATTAAATTTAATAGCCTCACTTGACATCAACTCTTCATTAATATGATTAATGGCAAGCTTTGACTTAATGACATTTGGTCCTTTTATATGGTCATGCTCTGGTGCAATTATGTGGTCAAATAATTTTGGGTTAATTTTAGGATCCTGTATGTGTATAGTTTTTACTTTATCTTTAAGCTTTCTTTTAAGAAGTAATGATAAATAAATACTTTTTCGCCCAGAAGTAATGACATATTTTGGATATCTATCAGCCATAAAATCAGATTTATTTTTTATAGCAAAGTCAAAGATTGGGAAAAAACCAGGAGGTAGATGGCTCCAAGGGAATCTTAATATAACTTTTTTTTCTTGATAAATAAGATTCATAGCGCTGGCCAGACCTTTAACTTGACTCACATTCCCTGCTGCACCATCTGTAACGCACCAAGCTAGTGTATCCCTATTGTAATTTTCCATTTAATGACTAAATTAATTGTTAGTAACTATTAGAAATTATTTACATTATAAATATTATATTCTATAGATTTTAATAACTTATATTATCAGGGAAAACTATCAAATGCATTCACAAGTTCTTATAATCGGCTCAGGTCCTGCTGGATATACAGCCGCAATCTACGCTGCAAGAGCAATGCTCAAGCCTACAATAGTGCAAGGATTACAGCCTGGTGGTCAATTAACGATAACTACAGAAGTAGAAAATTACCCTGGATTTGGAGATGTAATTCAAGGCCCTTGGTTAATGGAGCAAATGGAGCAGCAAGCTAAAAATGTTGGAACAAATATTGTAAACGATATAATTACTAAAGTTGATTTTTCAAAAAAACCCTTTACTGCAGAAAGTGAAAGTGGAACTACATATTCTGCTGATGCTATAATAATTTCTACTGGTGCACAGGCTAGATGGTTAGGGCTACCCTCTGAACAAAAATTTCAAGGCTATGGTGTTTCAGCTTGTGCAACATGTGATGGATTCTTTTTTAAAGAAAAAGAAGTAGTAGTAATTGGTGGTGGCAATACTGCAGTTGAGGAAGCTTTGTTTTTAACAAGCTTTGCCTCAAAAGTTCATTTAGTTCATAGAAGAGACAGTTTAAGGTCAGAAAAAATTCTTCAGGAAAGATTATTCAAAAATGAAAAGGTAAATATTATCTGGAACTCAGAACTTGCTGAAATTACTGGAGATGAATCACCATTAAATGTAACAGGTATTAAAATTAAAAGTACAATAGATGGAAGTATCAGCGAATTAAAAGCTGATGGAGTATTTATTGCAATAGGTCATGATCCAGCTACTAAAATTTTTAAGGGGCAAATAACAATGGATGATGGTGGTTATATAATTACTAAACCTGACTCAACACTGACTAATATTGATGGTGTTTATGCTGCTGGTGATGTTAAAGACAAGACTTATCGACAAGCCGTAACAGCCGCTGGAATGGGATGCATGGCTGCATTAGAGGCAGAAAAGTATATCTCTAGTTTGGAAAAGTAGTTACTTAGATTAAGCTTTTACAGAATCTAGCTATTCTCTCACATGCACTTGCTATTAAATCATCTGAGGTTGCATAAGAAATTCTAAAATAACCATTTAGCCCAAACGCAGAACCATGAACAACGGCTACACCCTCACTCTCTAAAAGAGCTGTCACAAAATCTTCATCATTATTTATAACTTTATTATCTAAGGTTTTTTTACCAAATAAGTCCTTACAACTTGGAAATACATAAAAAGCTCCTTCTGGCATACTACACGTTATTCCAGTCATGCCATTAAGCGCACGCACAATAAAATTTCTTCTTTTTTTAAATACTTCTGCTCGTAGCTTTAAAAACCTTTGGTCTCCATTTAAGGCTTCAAGTGCAGCAGCTTGACTGATAGAGCTTGGATTGCTGGTTGATTGCGATTGAAGTTTAGCCATAGCTTTTATCAAGTTTTTATTGCCAGCAGCATAGCCTATTCTCCAGCCTGTCATAGCATAAGCCTTACTTACGCCATTGATGGTAAGAGTCTGCTCTAATAAGTTTGGATTAATTTGAGCAATAGTTTTAAATACAAAGTTATCATAAACAAGATGCTCATATATATCGTCAGACATTATATTTACATGCGGATTTTTTTCTAATACAGCTGCAATTTCAATTAACTCAGATTCAGTATAGCAACTGCCAGTTGGGTTTGATGGTGAATTCAAAATAAACCATTTTGTTTTACTAGTAATTGCACCTTCTAGCTGTTTAGCCGTTAGTTTAAAGTTAGTACTCTCATCACATTCAATGATAACTGAATTTCCACCTGCAAAATCAACAATGTCAGGATAAGATACCCAGTATGGAGCTGGAATAATAACTTCATCTCCTAAATTTATAGTGGCCAATAAAGCATTAAATATTATTTGCTTACCTCCTGTGCCGACTGATATTTGTTCTGGAGAATAAGATAATTGGTTTTCTCTTTTAAATTTTTCAACTATTGCATCTTTTAATGCAGGCGTACCATCAACAGCTGTATATTTTGTATCACCAGATTTTATAGCTTCTATGGCGGCCAACTTTATATTATCGGGCGTATCAAAGTCAGGTTCTCCAGCGCCAAGGCCAATAATATCTTTTCCTGCAGCTTTTAGCTCTCTAGCTTTGCCAGTTACAGCCATGGTGGCTGACGGTTTTATTCTGGAAATATTATTTGAAAGAAGTGTCATATAATTAATTACTTATTCACACGGATTATATTAGATTTTTTATATTCTCAAGCTATATTTACATATCATAACCTATTTATTAAATGTCTATTAGTCAAAAATTTCAAGTTGTAGCAGAATATAAGCCTGCTGGTGATCAGCCAGAAGCTATTAAAGAAATTGTCTCTAATATTAAAAAAAATGAGAATAATCAGGTTCTACTAGGAGTTACTGGTTCTGGTAAAACATTTACTATGGCTAAAACTATAGAATCTTTGCAACGACCAGCATTAATATTAGCTCCTAATAAAACACTAGCTGCACAACTGTATGGTGAAATGAAATCTTTCTTTCCTAATAATGCAGTTGAGTATTTTGTTTCTTACTATGATTACTACATGCCCGAGGCATATGTTCCAAAGTCTAATACTTATATTGAAAAAGAATCTTCAATTAATGAGCAGATTGATAGGATGCGGCATTCAGCAACTCGCGCTCTTTTAGAAAGAGAAGACGTAATAATTGTTGCAAGTGTCTCTTGTATTTATGGCATTGGTTCAGTTGAAACTTATGGAAATATGATTATGGGGCTAATCTTAAATCAAAAAATTGGTCGGAATGAATTATTACAAAAATTAGTAGAATTACAATATCAAAGAAATGATACAGACTTTCACCGTGGTACTTTTCGAGTCAGGGGAGATTTGATAGAAATTTTTCCATCACATTATGAGGATCGTGCATGGAGAATTTCTTTGTTTGGAGATGAGCTAGAGTCTATTAGTGAGTTTGATCCTTTAACTGGAAAGAAAAATCATGACCTTGAAAAAATTAAAGTTTATGCCAATAGTCACTATGTAACTCCACGTCCAACTCTAAAACAAGCAATAAAAAAAATTGAGATAGAATTAAAAAAAAGGGTACCTGAGTTTAAAGCCCAAAATAAATTGATTGAAGCTCAAAGAATTGAAGAAAGAACTAAATTTGATCTAGAGATGATTGAGGCAACAGGAAGTTGTAATGGAATTGAAAATTATTCTCGTTATCTATCGGGACGAAAGGCGGGAGAACCTCCTCCAACCCTATTTGAGTATTTGCCAGATAATGCACTTCTATTTGTAGATGAGAGTCATGTGACTGTTCCACAAATTGGGGGAATGTATAAAGGTGACCGTAGCAGAAAAACCACCTTATCTGAATACGGCTTTAGATTGCCATCCTGTTTAGATAATAGACCTTTAAAATTTGAAGAGTGGGAATCAATGCGTCCTCAAACATTATTCATTTCTGCTACGCCTGGACCATGGGAAATGGAACAAACAAAAGGAGTTTTTGTAGAACAAATAATAAGACCCACAGGATTAATTGATCCTCCCGTTGAAATTCGTCCAGCAAAAAATCAAATTGAAGACTTAATTTCTGAGGCTAAAAAAATAATTGATAAAAATTATAGGGTTCTTGTCACTACTTTGACTAAGCGTATGGCTGAAGATTTAACAGACTACATGCATGAGAACGGGCTTAGAGTAAGGTATATGCATTCAGATATTGATACTTTAGAACGGATAGAGATTATCCAGGATTTAAGGCGGGGAACTTTTGATATACTGATTGGAATAAACCTTTTAAGGGAAGGATTGGACATCCCTGAGTGTGCGCTTGTTGCTATTCTGGATGCAGACAAAGAAGGTTTTTTGAGATCTCAAAGGTCACTTATTCAAACAATAGGAAGGGCCGCTAGAAATGTCGATGGAAAAGTAATATTATATGGTGATAAAATTACAAATAGCATGCAACATGCTATAGATGAAACAAAAAGAAGGCGGTTAATTCAAGAAAAACACAATAAGATTAATGGCATTATTCCCCAAAGTATAAAACGTGATATAAATCAGACTTTAGAAAATATTAATGCTAATGAAGATGATGTTCCTCAAAAAAATGAGGAATATAAAATGGTTGGAAATAATATTGCTAAACATCTTAAGTCTCTGCGTGATAAAATGATCCACTATGCTGAAGATTTAAATTTTGAAGAGGCGGCAAAAATACGAGATGCAATTAAGAAGCTGGAAAATAAAGAATTAGGAATAGGAACATATTTAAATAAGGATAAAAAATAACTATTTTTAGTAATATTATGATTGCCAATATTTACCCATTAGCTCTAATTTTTATAAGCTTAGCAATATTAATTGTCAGCGCAGATCAACTTGTTTCACAGGCAGACTCCCTTGCTCAAAAATTTAACTTTTCACAAATATTAATTGGACTGACAGTCGTAGCCTTTGGTACTTCAGCTCCTGAACTTATAGTCTCAATCTCTGCTGCAATTTTAGAAGTGCCTGCAACTAATGCAATAGTAGGAAATGTCATTGGAAGCAATATAGCCAATTCATTACTGGTATTGGGTACAGCCGGATTATTATATAAAGTTGACTTTAATAATATTGATCGAATAACTAACTTTTACTTATTTATTGTCACTGCATGTGTAATTTTGATTCTATCAACTGAATCTAATATAAACTATCTTCACTCTATAATTTTCTTAATAATACTAATATTTTTTATTCAGCATCTTAGTAGCTTTAAAAATGATGATAGTGGTACAACGGAAATTGATAAAAAAGTTAGTTATCTAAGGCTATTGTTAAGTTTTATTGGTTTCTTTATTGGTGGAAATCTATTCTTATCTGAATCTTTAACATTTTTTTCTAACTTGGGTATTGGGCATACAGTTATTGGGTTAGCAGTATTGGCTCTAGGAACATCATTGCCAGAATTAATAACTTTGATTATTTCTGCTTTAAGAAAAAAAACAGCAATAGGCATAGGTAATATTATTGGTAGCAATATAATGAATATTTTATTTGTACTGTTGCCATCAGTTTTAATTGTCCAAGCAAGAGGAATTGAATTTTCATTATCAAATCTTGATGGCAATAATGATTTGGCATTATTAGCTATAGTCACGTCAATAATTATAACGTTAAGCCTTATTAAAAAGCCATTAAATAAGGTCTTGTCGCTTTTTTTTATATTGAGCTATATAATTTTTATATATAAATTATTTTAATGAAAAAAAATCCTATAGCTTTAGTTACTGGTGGCTCTAAGAGAATTGGAAAACAAATATGTTTAGATCTAGCTAAGAATGATTATGATATCATAATTCACTATAATAAGTCTAAAAATCAAGCAAATAATTTGAAAAAAGAAATTATAGAATTGGGTGCTCGATGTGAAACCATCAAATGTGATTTTAATAAGCGTTCTGAAGTTGATAAATTTTTTACAAAGGCCTCTAAATTACTAGGCAAAATTAACTGTCTGGTAAACAATGCATCTGTTTTTGAAAATGATAAGATTAGTAATTTTACTTCTAAATCTTGGAATAAGCACTTGGAGGCAAATCTATATGCGCCAATAAAATTATCCCAAGACTTTTCTAAAAAAATTAATTCAAACGATCATGGTAATATAATTAATATTTTAGATCAGGGAGTTATAAACCCTAGTACAATATTTTTTTCCTACAATATAAGTAAGGCTGCTTTGCATTCAGCAACTATTATTTTAGCAAAATCTTTAGCTCCATACATTAGGGTTAATGCAATTGGTCCTGGACCAACTATAAAAAATGAGTTTCAATCTGATAAAAATTTTAGAAAACAAGTTAAATCTACTCTACTTAAGAAAGGCTCTAAGCCAAGCGATATAAGTAAAACTTTAAATTACATATTAGAAACCAAATCTTTAACTGGTCAGTTAATAATTGTTGATGGCGGGGAACATTTATCATGAGTAAAGATAAAATAACTTTAGAAGTGCTTAATTCAGAATTTGATAATATTGATCATAATTCAGGTTATAATTTAATTTTTGTTAATGATTTAATGATAAATGCAGAATTAGGTGTTTATGCACATGAAAAAAATATTCGTCAACCCTTACGAGTTAATATGGTTGCAAAAATTAAAGATATACCTGACTCCTCTAATGAAAAAATAGACAATGTTGTGTGCTATAATGAAATATCAATAATAATTAAAGATATAGTAAATTCTGGACACACTATCTTACTCGAAACACTGGCTGAGAGAATTATAGGAAAGTGTTTTAAAAATAATAGAATTGAGACTATTAAGATACGACTTGAAAAACTTGATGCAATCGACGATGCGGAGAGTGCAGGTATTGAAATTGAAAGATCTCGTAAGTAATAATGCAGAATATTGATAATTTAAAATCAATAGTAGATAAATCTCCAACTAATCCAGGCATTTATAAAATGCTCGATGAGAATCTTAATATTCTTTATGTTGGTAAGGCAAAAAATATCAAAAGCCGACTTAAGAATTATTTAAATGATAATAATTTAACTAATCGTATTAAACGACTAATGCGATCAACCCGTCAAATTGATACTATAATTACAGAAACTGAAAAAGAAGCGCTGCTTCTTGAGGCTAATCTAATCAAGAAAATTAAACCCCAATACAACATTCTACTTAGAGATGATAAATCTTTTCCCTATATCTTTATAAATCATGAGCAAAAGTACCCACAAATTACTAAGCATCGTGGCAAACAAAAGTTTAAAGGAAAATATTTTGGTCCCTTTGCAACTGTAAATTCTCTTAATTATACTTTAAAGATACTACAAAAAATTTTCTTACTTCGATCTTGTGAAGATTCATATTTTAATAACCGAACAAGACCATGTCTAATGCATCAAATTAAAAGATGTAGTGCTCCATGTGTTAATTTAGTAAGTATGAATAACTATAAAGAACAAGTAAAAAATACAGAAAATTTCTTATCTGGCAAACATAGTGATCTTCAAAAAAACCTTTCTCTGAAAATGGAGGAAGCAAGTATAAGTGAAAATTATGAGAAAGCTGCTAGTCTAAGAGATAAAATTAAAGCTTTAACTCAAATACAAAGTCAACAAAACATTAATCTTTATGACATAAAAGATTCAGATGTAGTTTCAATTTCTCGCATAGGTGATAAATCTTGTGTTCAAGTATTTATCTACCGATCAGGACAAAATTGGGGCAATAAAAGTTATTTTCCTAAACATACTAATGATGAAAAAAATGAAGAAATTTTAGAAAGATTTATAATTGATTTTTACACTCAACATGTTCCCCCACGAGAAATATTTATTAATCATGAGATTACAAATAAAAACTTAATAATTAATTCATTAAAATCGATCTATGACATTACAACTAAAATCACCATTCCCCACAAAGGGAAAAAAGTAGAACTAATAAAATATGCTACTAAGAATTCTGATATTTCTTTGAACAGACATATTTCTGATACCTCTAGTAATATTAAAAATTTAGAAAAACTAGGTACTTTAATTAATTATGATAAGAAAATTAAACGTATTGAGGGCTACGATAACAGTCATATGTTTGGCAAAAATGCTGTTGGTGCAATGGTCGTGTTTAATGAAGATGGCCTTGAGAATAAAAGCTATAGAAAGTTTAATATAGATAATACAAAATTAACTCCAGGTGATGATTACGCAATGATGCGACAGGTAATGATTAGGCGTTTTTCAAACTTAACTAAAAATAACAAAACATACTCTTCTTTGCCTGACGTCATATTGATTGATGGTGGCAAAGGTCACTATACAGCTATCAGATCGCTTCTTGATAATATGAACCTAAAACAAATTAAGGTCCTGTCAATTTATAAGGGTTTAAATAGGGCTAACAAGTTAGATAGAATAATGTATGAAAATAACTCAGATTTTCTATCAAATAGTGACCCTGTGTACTTTCTTTTGCAAAGAATAAGGGATGAATCTCATAGATTTGCAATTGGTGCTCATCGGAATAAAAATAAAAAAGGCATTGAAAACTCAGAATTACAGCCGATTCAAGGACTGGGAAATAAAAGGCGTAAATTACTTTTAAATCATTTTGGTTCTGTTAAACATATCAAAGGAGCTTCGATACTAGACCTTGAACAAGTTGGAGGTATTAGTAAGTCGTTATCTGAAAGGATATATAATTTTTTTAGCAGCCAATGAAAAATCTTCCAAATATACTTACATCTTTAAGGATACTATTAATCCCAGCAATTCTTTACTGTATAATATTAAATACACAGTTTAGTAATACAGTAGCTCTTGTTATTTTTTTAAGCGCATCAGCATCTGATTATTTTGACGGATATTTAGCAAGAAAATATAGCTTTATAAGTAGTTTTGGTACAATGCTTGATCCTATTGCTGATAAATTATTAATTATAATGGTTGGAATTGTTCTATTGTATCGTGGAGATATTAATGGAATTAATTTTATACCTTTGCTTTTAATTATTTCTCGTGAAGTTTTTATTTCTGGTTTAAGAGAATACTTAGCTCAGCTTAAAACAAAAATTAAGCTACCTGTTTCAAATTTGGGAAAATATAAAACAACCACTCAAATGTTTGCGTTACTATTTTTGATATCAAGTCCATTGATTAATAATGCTATTATTAGTATAAGTGAAATTGGGATAGCCTTATTGTGGGTTGCATCTGCTTTGTCGATTATAAGTGGGTATCAATATACTATTAAATTCTATAAAAATTAAGATCTAACAAGATCAGCATAATCTCTCATTAATTTTTTAGTGATATTCCCAACTACAAATTTAAAGTCTTTTATTTCAGATATTGGTGTAACCTCTACAGCTGTTCCTGTTATGAAGCATTCTGAAAAATCACTTAGTTCAGAAGGAGTTATTTTTCTTTCTATAACTTTAACTCCGTTTTTTTCAGCTAGACTGATTACTGTTCTTCTTGTAATTCCATTTAAGAAACTATCTGGAATTGGAGTATGAATTTCACCATCTTTAATAAAAAAAATATTAGCACCTGTAGTTTCAGCAACATTTCCTTCATGATCATACATTAACGCATCATTATAACCGGCTCTTTCTGCTGCATGTTTTGATAGTGTGCAAATCATATAAAGACCAGCCGCTTTAGCGTGACATGGTGCACTTTTAGCTGAAGGTCTTTGCCATTTAGAAATATCCATCCTAAGGCCTTTCATAACATCTTCAGATGAATAATAATTAGGCCACTCCCAAGTAGCTATTGCTAAGTTAATCTTTGTTCCCTGCGCAGATACTCCCATTTGCTCAGGACCTCGCCATGCTATCGGCCTAACATAGCCATCTTTAATTGAGTTACGTTTAACTGTTGCATTGCATGCGCTGTTAATCTCCTCTTCACTGAAAGGAATTTCAAAATCCATTATTTTTGAAGACTGAATCAGTCTTTGAGTATGCTTTTCTAATTTAAATATTTTGCCGCCATAAGCTCTATTGCCTTCAAAAACTGCACTTGCATAATGCAAGGCATGGCTAAGTATGTGAACTTTAGCGCTTGCCCATGGTATAAACTCACCATTCATCCATATGTCACCATCTCTTTGGTCAAATGGTATTATTTCCATGTTTATTCCTAATTAAAAATTGATCCATCCTAATTAACAGAAAATTTACTTGATTAATATAACTTTTTATCATTATTATGTCATAATGTCTGACTTAGTTAATGATAATCATAAAGGCTCCCCTTTATTGTATTTAAAAGATGACAAACTTAAAGAGGCACTTAATAATTTTTTTTTAGTTTATAAAAACTTTGAAAACCAAATTTTAGAACAAGCTCTTGAGAGCAGTATTGGGATTGCCGATATACGGTGTATTTTGACTATAGAGTTGTATCCAGGGATAACATTTAATGAGCTAATAGCTAAACTACATATAACTAAACAAAGCTTAAATAGAGTACTTAAAGTTCTTTTAGAAAAAAAAATGGTTATTCAGAAGTTAAATTTAAAAGATAAAAGAATTAAAAATCTATATCTATCAGAAGAAGCAATAAGGCAAACAAATAATTTAATTAGCCCAACTGTTAGAGCTATAAGTTCTGCGTTCCAACAGACTGGTTCTGATTCTGTAAATGGATTCAATCGTATATTTTACAACTTAATAAAAGGTAAGTAGATGGTTGAGAATTTAAAATACCATATTTTAATTATAGATGATGATGATAAAATTAGAAATTTATTAAAAGACTTTCTTATTGAAAATAAATTTTTAGTTTCAACTGCAGTACATGGTGAGGATGCATTAGAAAAATTAAAAGTAATTAAATTTAATATATTGATTGTAGATATCATGATGCCAGGGATAAATGGTTATGAGTTGACAAAGCTAATTAGATCTTCATCATTAGTACCAATCATTCATTTAACAGCTATGGGTGATACAGAGAATATTATTCAAGGACTTGAGCTTGGTGCAGATGATTACTTATCAAAACCTTTTGAACCTAAGGAGCTTTTATTAAGAATTAATAATATACTTAAAAAAACTAGTGTAAAATCATATAAAGATCAGATTCAAATTAATAATTTAGTTTTAAATTTAATTACTGGGGAGATTTCAGGTTCTAAAATTAAAAAATCACTTAATTCAAATGAATTGGCTATTCTGAAGATATTGTCAAAAGATATTGGTAAGGCATTTTCTAGAGAAGAATTAAGCCAGATGCTTGGCTTTGAGCAAGAGCGTACTTTAGATGTCTGTGTCAACAGACTACGAAACAAAATAGAGGAAGATCCAAAGCATCCAAGGCATTTAAAAACTAAGCGTGGTGCTGGTTATCTGCTCTGGATTGATAGTTAATATGATTAAAAAATATTTACCAAAAAGCCTACTTATTAGAGCTGTCACAATAATTATTTTGCCTATGATTGTATTTCAGCTAGTAATTGTAACTGTTTTTTTTGACAGCATATGGGATCGAGTTATATCAAGAATGTCACGATCAGTTGCCATGGAAATTGCCTTAACTATAAATCAGATTGAAAAAAATAATATTTCAATTGAAGAAGCTAATGTTGATTATGGTGCATATACTGAAATGAATATTCTTAAGTTGAGTGCTGATAGTTTGATTATAGATTATACTGAAAACAATATTAGATATTTTGATTTTGTTGCGATAGCTTTTAAAAAAGAACTAGATGGCATGCTAAAAGCATCTCACTGGATACAGCCCGAAACTAAAAATATTCTTGTTTATATAAAATTAAATGAAGATATTATAAAAATTACAGTACCAAAAAGACGCATCTCAACTGACAGGGCACATATTTTTCTTGGTTGGATTATTATCTCCTCGGCTATATTAATCTTTATTTCATTTTTATTCTTAAGAAATCAAATTAAGCCAATTACACAACTAGCATTAGCTGCGGAAGAGTTTGGAAAGGGAAACAAGGTTTCTAACTTTAAAATATCTGGAGCGAGTGATGTAAGAAGAGCTGCTATTGAATTTCTAAAAATGAAAAATAGGATTACTAGGCAAGTCGAACAAAGTTCCCTGATGCTAGCTGGCGTTGGGCACGACTTAAAAACCCCTCTAACTAGGATGAGACTGCAGGCAGAAGTAATAAAAGATGAAAAAAGTAAAAATTCTCTTATTGATGAAATAAAACATATGAACCTAATGTTAGACGAGTACTTAAATTTCTCCAAAGAAAATAATATTAAGAATAATACAAAAATTAATCCAATCGAAGCACTCATCAAGATTAAAAATGATATTCATTTTCAAGGTAAGGATCTGGATATTAAAATAATTAATGATTCAGAAGTTTTTATTAATGCAAATATATTTAATAGATCAATAGTAAATTTATTTAATAATTCATTTGAACACGCAGATAAAATTAATGTAACTGTAAAAACTTCGGATAATTTAACTGAGGTTATTATTCATGATAATGGTAAGGGAATACCTGTCTCTGAAAGAGCTAATGTTTTCAAAGCTTTTTATAGAATTGATAAGAGTCGCAACCAAAATTATAGTAATTCAGGACTTGGCCTATCTACAACAAAACAGTTATTAAGCTCAATTAATGGAACTATAGTTTTAGAAGATAGCGAGCTACTTGGGGGGTTAAAAGTAACAATTAGAATACCAAATTAAGATTTACTTAAATCAACTGCTCTCTTTGTGGCTTTAGACACTGCCGCTGTAAATAATTTACTAAATACTTTATTTTTTAAAAAAACCTCTAAACCTGCTTCTGTTGTCCCACCCTTGCTAGTAACTTTATTCCTTAGTATTTTAGGGTCATCTTGTGTTTTAAGCAATAATAGTAAGGACCCTAACATAGTCTGTACTGCCATTTCTTCACCAAATTTAAATCCATTTTTCTTGGCCACCTCTGACCATGTTTCTAAAAATAAATAGAGATATGCAGGTCCACTTCCAAATAATGCTGTAAATGTATTAATGTATTTTTCATTTTTAACTTCTTCAACCTGTCCCACTAAATCAAAGAGATGAATCACTTTCTGTTTATTTCTAACTGAAAAATTTTTTGAAAAGTAAACTATTGATGTCCCCCAACCAACAGTGACAGGTGTGTTTGTCATTGCCCTTGCTATATTTATATTGCCATTAGATAATTTTTTTAAGGATGCCATTGTTTTTCCAGCTACAATTGAAATTAAAAGAGATTTATTTATTCTAATATTAAAGTCATCTGTAAAAATATTGTTAACTTGGTTGGGTTTAATTGCTAATAAGACAATAGATATTTTTTTCTTGATATCTAACATTGCAATAGAGCTAATTAAATTGAGCTTTTTTAACTTTGTAAGCTTTTTTAGTTCCTGACTTGGATTATTTTCTAATACTGAAATTTGTTTTGCAGCTACTTTAGTGTCTAGCAGTGCAGTAATAAATGCAAAGCCCATATTGCCCGCACCTACTATTAAAATATTATCTTTCTGAAGCTTCATTTTTTTTTAAATTTAATTTATTAGCTTTCTTTTCATTATAAAAAGTATGATGCATTTTTAATTCTGACTTTATAATGCCTATTGCCTCATGGGACCCTACAATAGCTTTAGATAATAGTTTTAAGAATATGTTCTCAGTTTGCATTTCAAATGTTATAATAAATCTAATTAATTTATAATATAATGCTTTCTATTACTTTTCCAACAGTAAGTCCTATTTTGCTTGAGTTTGGCCCTATAGCTATCAGATGGTATTCTTTAGCCTATATTTTTGGCTTTATCTTTGCTTGGAAATACATTCAACATTTGATAAGTCAAGGTAAAAGAATTTCATTTAATCATGAAATTAAGTCTAAAGACGTAGATGACATAATATTTTATGGCGTTATTGGAATTATTTTAGGTGCGCGTCTTGGTTATGTTTTGTTTTATAATTTCAGTTATTACATTAACGAACCATTAAAAATACTTCACGTTTGGGAAGGCGGATTGTCTTTTCATGGAGGTCTAATGGGTATAATATTTACAACTTATTTATTTTCTAGAATTAAAAATTTTTCTTTTTTAACCATTACAGACTTAATATGCGCTTCTGCACCAGTAGGCTTATTTCTAGGTAGGATATCTAATTTTATTAACGCAGAACTTTACGGCAGGAAAACTGACGTATTTATAGGTGTTGTCTTCCCAAATACAGATGGCTTACATAGGCACCCAAGTCAAATTTATGAGGCACTTTTGGAAGGTCTTTTGCTATTTATAATCCTAAATTTCTTGATATATAGTTTTAAAAAATTAAATCAACCTGGTTTTATTTCTGGAATATTTTTATTATTATATGGAACATTTAGATTCTTAATTGAGTTTACTCGAGAACCTGACATTCAAATTGGCTTCATCTTTAACTTTCTAACTATGGGAATGTTGTTATCTATTCCAATGTTTATAATGGGATTGGTCATAGTTATTTATTCAAAAACTAATGTCAGCCAAAGATAAAATAATAGAAATAATTAATAAAGATTCTTTTGTCTCCTTAGAAGAATTCATGAGCATTTCTTTGCATGATAAAGATTATGGTTATTATAGAACAAAAGATCCAATAGGTGTTCATGGTGATTTTATTACAAGCCCAGAAATATCTCAGCTATACGGAGAAATGCTAGGACTATGGCTTTCTCATCAAATTATTAGCAAAGGTATTAAGAAGCTTAATTTAATTGAATTAGGTCCTGGCAAAGGAACTCTAATGTCAGATATTATGAGAACTTTAGATAAGTCGGTTAAAATTAAAGTATTAATTAATCTTCATTTTTTAGAAAATAATATTTCTTTTAATAAAAAATTAACTAAATTATTTCCTAGTGCAAATTTTCATAGTGATATTAAAACTATGCCAGATGGATACTCCATTTATATTGCAAATGAGTTTTTTGATGCACTTCCAATAACTCAAATAACCAAAGAAAATAACTTATTGAAATATGCGGTAGTTAAATCAGATAAGCCTAATTGTTTTTACAAAGAATTTATTAATATTAAAGATAATGATTCTAAATTTTATTTACCTAGTAACTTGAATCTTAAAAATGGTGACATTTATGAGTTTTCAAAAGAAGCAGATAGTATCCTAAATACTATTGCAAAAAAAATAAAGGATTCTAATGGTCTATTTTTATTTACAGACTATGGATATAAAAATTTAAAGTTTAAAAATACTCTTTCAGCAATGCAAAACAATAGAGTGACTGACTTCTTTGATAATATTGGTACACAAGATTTAACTTCTCATGTTAATTTTGATAATATAAAGATTAAACTTGAAAATCAGGGCATAAAAAATATTAGATTCATGACTCAATCTCAATTTCTTAAGGAAATGGGTATTGAATTAAGGGCTTCTAAATTGATTGAATCTAATCCAATGAATGAAGAAAGTATTATGATAGGATTGAATAGGCTAATTGCACTAGATCAAATGGGCTCTTTATTTAAAGTAATATTTACAGAATATAATTAGACATGTTTTTTGGAAATAATCTAAATGATATTAATCACTGTTTTTTTAGTCGTTTAGGTGGAACATCTGATAAGAACTACTCTTCTTTAAACTGTGGTTTGGGCTCAAGTGACAGTAAGTCAAATATTATTTTAAATAGAAAGAAGATAGCTAATTATTTCTCGCTTAATTCTAATAAATTAGTCACTCTTAATCAAACACATAGTAACAAGGTTGCGATTATAGAAAAATTTGATCCCAAAAAAAAATATAATTTTGATGGCGTAGTTACAAAAGAAAAAAATGTAATTCTTGGAATACTAACAGCTGACTGTGCCCCTATACTATTCTATGACGGTCAAAAAAATATTATTGGCGCTTGTCATGCTGGCTGGAAGGGTGCTTTATCAGGAGTAATTTCAAATACAATTTCTGCAATGACAGCTATAGGTAGTGTTAAAAAAAATATTAAATGTAGTATTGGTCCCTGTATTGGAACTAGTTCATATGAAGTAAAAACTGACTTCTATAAGATATTGGTATCACATAGTATTAAAAATAATGAATATTTTAAAAGCATTGGACAGAATAAATACCTTTTCTCATTACGTAGATTCATAGTAAATCAGCTAAAAATTAATGGTGTAGATGATATTTCTTCAGTTAAATTAGATACCTATTCAAATGAGGACTTATTCTTTAGCTATAGAAGGTCATTGCAAAAAAAAGAAGGTGATTATGGTAGAATGATATCTGCAATTGTTATAAAACATTAATAACAATCTTTATAAATTATGAAAATTATTACCGGCACTAGCAATATACCTTTAGCCAAAGAGGTTACAAAATATATAGGTATCCCACTAGCTAACGCAGACATCAAAAGATTTGCTGATGATGAAGTTTTTGTTGAAATTAAGGAAAACATTAGAGGTGAAGATGTTTTTATTATTGTTTCAACTTCTTTCCCTGCTAATGATAATCTTGTAGAATTATTAGTTACTATAGATGCTTTAAAAAGGGCTTCTGCAAAAAGAATTACTGCCGTAATGCCTTATTATGGCTATGCAAGGCAAGATCGAAAAGCTGGGCCAAGAACGCCCATCTCTGCAAAATTAGTTGCCAATCTTATAACTACAGCTGGCGCAGATAGGGTTTTAACTATTGATTTACACGCAGAGCAAATACAAGGATTTTTTGATATACCTACAGATAATCTTTTTGCTGGTCCTGTATTTGCAAAAGAAATTAATAGGAAATTTGACCCAAAAAATTTAGTAGCTGTGTCTCCTGATGTTGGAGGAGTAGTAAGAACTAGAGGAATTGCAAATAAACTTGGGGCTTCTATTGCCATAATTGACAAAAGAAGATCTAAGCCTGGTGAAAGTGAAGTAATGAATGTTGTTGGAGATGTAGTTGGTAAAGACTGTATTATTTTAGATGATATAATTGATTCAGCCGGAACAATTTGTAACGCTGCGAATAAGCTTATGGAAAAAGGTGCAAAAACTGTTTCTGCATATGTAACACATGGTGTGCTTACTGGAAATGCCCTTGAAAAAGTTGAAAAATCATCCCTAGTTGAGCTTGTAATTACAGACTCTATAGATATAGGGTCAAAAAGAGTGGAATCACCCAAATTAACTGTTGTTTCAATAGCACCTCTACTAGGTGAGGCAATTAAGAGAATATCTGAAGAAAGCTCGGTTTCTAGTCTGTTTGAATTTTAATTTTATCCACTTGCTATCTTCTATATTTTAATTTAATACCTCGTTTATACAAAATTTATGGCTAAAGAAAATAAACTAAATATTGAAATAAGAGATACGACTGGAAAGTCTGCAATTAAAAAAATTATTGCTGCAGGCAACATCCCTTCTATAATTTATGGTCTTGGTCAAGAGCCACAACCAATAAGTATTAATCGCCTTACAGTTCAAAAAGAATTAAAAGCTGGAGGTTTTTTGACTAAAATTTTTTCATTGGATGTAAATGGAAAAAACACCTTAGCTATACCAAGAGATGTGCAATTCCATCCCATATCTGACTTACCTATTCATATTGATTTTTTAAGACTTGGTGCTGATTCTAAAATTGTATTAGATATTCCTGCAATCTTTATTAATCATGAGTTATCTCCTGGTTTAAAAAGAGGTGGTGTACTTAATATTGTTAGAAGAACTATTCAACTTAATTGCCCTGCAAATAATATACCGGAAGAAATTGTATTTGACCTAACCGGCTTAGAAATAGGTGATGCAATCCATATTTCAGCAACTAAACTACCTGAAGGTGCAACTCCTACAATTACAGATCGTGACTTTACAATTGGAACTGTAGCGGCTCCTACGGTTATAAAAGAGCCTGATCCAGTTGCAGATGATACAGCAGTAGCTGAAGGTGAAGCTGGAGATGCCAAAACTGAAGAATCGTCTGAAGATAAAAAAGATTAATTCTTAAATAATAAATCTCTTCTTTTTACTACCTATTTTACATATAATTAAGTCATGTTTGCATTAATTGGCCTAGGTAACCCTGGAGAAAAGTACTTAAATACAAGGCACAATATTGGCTATCTAGCTCTTGATGAAATAATAAAAAAATTTGAAAACTCTGAATCTATTAATAAATTTAGTGGTCAATTGTGGTCAGATAAAATTAATAATAAAAAAATCTACGCATTTAAATCAAATAGTTTTATGAACGATTCTGGAATTGCAGTTAGTAAGCTAGTTACATTCCATAAATTTGAACCAGAAAACATTTATGTAATACATGATGACTTAGACTTAGATTTTGGAAAAGTTCGTATTAAATTTGCTGGTAGCGCAGCTGGTCATAATGGACTGAAGTCAATAGATGAACGTATTGGAAAAAACTATTTTAGAGTTAGAATAGGAATTGGTCACCCAGGAGATAAAGATAGGGTCTTAAAGTATGTTCTAAGCAATTTTAGTAAAAAAGAAATTGAAGTCATGAGCCAAATATGTATAAACATTACGACTAACTTAGACTATCTAATAAGCCAAGAGCACTCTACGTTTTTAAATAAAATAAAGATTATATAATGGGATTTA
>CAJJBG010000034.1 GCA_905182345.1 Pelagibacteraceae bacterium AG-422-B15 | reverse complement strand
TCTTTAGTGGTTATATCAAAGTGTGCTACCTGACCAGTTGCATGCACCCCAGAATCTGTTCGACCGGCACCAAACAATGTTGGCTTTTCTTGAAACAAACTTTCAATCGCAGTTTCGATACATTCTTGCACTGACAAACCATTGTCTTGTCGTTGCCAGCCAACGAATGGTGAGCCGTCATATTCAATAATTATTTTATAACGCATTTATAATTGTGTGCCGGGAATAACTTTATTGCCTTTTAAAAATTCAGCTAAAGTAATTAGTCCTTTGCCTTCTTTTTTTAAGGTGGTGGGTTGAATTGCTTGATTGCCACAAGCAATAGTAAATTCATCTGTTAAAATTTCACCAGGTTTGCCAGCTGCATCAATTATTTTAGATCCCATAACTTTGATGCGCTTACCATCAAGCTCAAACCAAGCGCCAGGGTTTGGATTGAAGGCTCTAATTTTTTGATTAATTAGACAAGCTTCATCTTGCCAATTAATTTTAGCTTCTACTTTATCAATCTTCTCAGCATACGTTGACTGTGCATGATCTTGTGGCACAGCTTTAACATTAGTTGATAATTTTTCAAAAAAGTTAGGTAAAATTCTTTTGCCCAATTGTGATAGTTTTTTTTCTAGCTCTTGATAGGTGTCTTCAGCTTGAATTTCTAATTCAGCATCAAGTATAATATCCCCCGTATCCAAGCCTTCGTCTATTTTAATAAAAGATACACCAGTAATTTTATCGCCAGCAATAATAGCTCTTTGGATAGGAGCTGCCCCTCGATATTTGGGTAATAACGAGCCATGCAAATTAAAACAGCCTAGCTGTGGAATCTCAATAATTTCTTTGGGTAATATATAGCCATAAGCGATAACAAAGATGATATCTGGATTTAACACCTTGATTTTATTGATTGTTTCAGGGTCTTTGAGACTGAGCGGATACTCTAATGGGAGCTGATATTCTTCAGCAAATTTTGCCACTGGTGACATGGTTTTTTTCATACCACGGTTTGCTAATTTTGGTGGCGCACTGAAAACTGCTTGTATGTTAACAGAGGACTCCAACAAGCCTTCTAAAATTGGCACTGCAAATTTAGACGTTCCCATAAATAAGATATTGTAATTCTGCATTTTAAATCCTTAAACTTTTTGTCGTGAACTTAATGCGGCAGCTAGCGTGCCTTCATCCATATAATCAAGTTCGCCCCCAATTGGCAATCCTTGTCCTAACCTTGAAACAATAACGTCACTTTCTTTCAAGCAATCGGCTACGTAATGCGAAGTGGTTTGCCCATCCACTGTTGGACTTAATGCCAAGATAACTTCAGTTACATTTTCTGCCTTAGCCCGCTCAACAAGTTTTCTAATCTTTAGATCATCTGGACCAATGCCATTAATTGCAGATAAGGTTCCACCTAAAACATGATAGGTGCCACTATAAATTTCAGACTTTTCCAAAGCCCATAAATCAGCAACATCTTCTACTACACAAAGCTGCGATTGGTCTCTTTGACTTTCACTACATAAAGTGCAGGGTGAAACTAAATCAATATTGCCACAGTTTTCACAAGTAAGAATATTTTTACTTGCTGATAGTAACGATTCTGACAATGGTACCATGAGTTGATCTTTGCGCTTAAGCAAGTGGAGCACGGCCCGACTCGCGGACTTTGGTCCATAGCCTGGCAACTTACTTATTAGTAAAATAAGTTTATCGATTTCTTCATTTGAATACTTACGCCGCATCTTATATTGGCATCTTAAAGCCTGGAGGCATTTTTAAGCCACCAGTAATTGAACTCATTGCATCAGCAGTTTGCTTTTGCACTTTATCTTTGGCATCATTATGTGCTGCTAAGACCAAGTCTTCTAAAATATCAACTTCATCTACAACTAATAATGAGGGATCAATAAAAACATTCTTCACCATATTCTTACCATCAACCGTAACCTTAACTAACCCACCACCGGCAGAACCTTCTGCTTCAAGGTCTTCAACTTTTTTCTGCGCTTCAACCATCTTGGCTTGCAGTTCTTGTGCTTGTTTCAACATGTTATTAAAATCTGTCATCTACTTACTTTCTATATTAATTATCTGATGTTTCAACTTCTGCTCCAGGGAAAAAGTCGATAATTTCTTGCACCTTAGGATCAATTTTTGGGACTGATGACTGTTTCTGTGCTGGGGTTGTCTCAACAGCCAGCGTCTCATCTTCTTCAATAATTCTTGATATCTCCTCAATTAATTCATTTGGATGCGGAATATCTGCAGTATAAGCAATCCGAATTAACAGCATTTCCAAAGCACTAATTGGTGAAAAAGTATTGGATACTTCCCCGAGACCTTTGTGCAACATTTGCCAAACCATTGATAGTGTTCCTACTTGTAATTTGGTAGCAAGTTCTTCAAACGCTTTAAACTCTGCTTCGGTATGAGATAATTTTAAACTTTCTGCAGCATCAACTTTAAATAAAGTTAAATAGTGCACAAAATGAATTAAGTCTCTTAAAATTAATAAAGGGTCTGCGCCACCTTCATATAATAAATTCAATTTCTCAAGTGCTGCCAGCGTTTGGCCTTCCATTAAAAGTGAAACTAGATTTAGGATTTCAATTGGGTCATTGAGCCCAATCATATCTTTGACTAATGCTTCTGTAATGTTTGATTCAGAATAAGCAATGGCTTGATCTAGGAGTGATAAACCATCACGCACTGAACCTTCGGCAGCTCTAGAAATTATTTTGAGTGCACCGTCTTCAATTGGAACCGCCTCTTTATCGCAAATACTTTTAAAGAAGTCACTTAATTCATGTGGTTCAATTCGCTTTAAGTCATAGCGCTGACATCTTGACAGGATCGTTGCTGGTATTTTTCTAACTTCAGTAGTCGCAAAAATAAATTTGACATGCTTTGGTGGTTCTTCCAAAGTTTTTAAAAGACCGTTAAAGGCAGCATTAGATAACATGTGCACCTCATCAATAATATAAACTTTGTAATTTGAAGATACCGGCGCATATTGTACGCCGTCAATTAATTCTCGAATATCTGATATACCAGTTCGTGATGCTGCATCCATTTCTAACACATCGATACTACGAGATTCTCCAATTGCAATACAGTTGTCACATTTGCTGCATGGCTCTTTGAACTCGCCATTGCCCAAAGTTACTTCATTACAATTTAATGCCTTAGCAATTATACGTGCTGTAGTAGTTTTACCAACTCCACGTACCCCAGTAAGTAAATAGGCATTGGCAATTCGATTGAGTTTAATGGCATTTTTAATTGTTTGCGCCATTAACTCTTGGCCAATTAATTCTGCAAAATTATTGGGTCGGTATTTAAGCGGTAAAGGTATGTGTCTTTGTTCGTCCATAAAATATCGATGTCACTTTAATTCAGTGGGAGATTAAAACAACCCAAGTATTGCCTCTACGGCTGCTCCTTTTCAGGCCTGACCGAGTTCAAGATATACTCACCCGTATAATCTCCCTAGATATTATAGCAGACAGATATATAAAATTGCTTTAATAAAATAATATAGTTAACAACATATTTTTATATGCATTCAATAACCTTTGCCAATAATCCACTCGATCGTGCCTCCCAATTAAGAAGTGATCAGGCATGGCAACAAGACGCTATTACTTCTGAAAAATCACGCTTTATGATCTTTTTTGAAGACCGGCCATTAATTAAAATTAATGCCGATCGACCCAATGAGCCTGAAATCCTCTGGATTTCACATCATCAACTAGCTCCATTACTCACTAATAATTCACGTCCTTTATTCTTAGGCTTAAAAGATGAGTTGCCTTTTTATGCCGTAGATTTAACAGGTCTTAATTTAGATCAAATATTATCACACCCCAGTTTTGCAACCTCAAAGTTTATTGATGCGCGATCTATTGCACCTAATTTAGATAACCCTAGTACTGGGATTATTGCACAAGCTAAATCTAATTTTGAGTGGAATAAAAATAACATCTATTGTTCAAAGTGTGCTGGGGTAAAGCTAAAAACAAAAGATACTGGCTATAAGAAGTTTTGTGAACAATGTCAGAGTGAATATTTTCCAAGGGTTGATCCAGTTGTTATTATGCTCCCATGTCATAACAATAAGTGCTTATTGGGTCGTCAAAAAGGTTTCCCCCCTGGCATGTTTTCAGCACTAGCTGGTTTTGTTGAACCGGGCGAAACAATTGAAGATGCAGTTATTCGAGAAATTAATGAAGAGGTAGGCTTGCAGTCTAAAAATGTGTCTTACAAATTTACGCAACCCTGGCCTTTCCCATCGTCGCTAATGATTGGTTGTACAGCAGAAGTTGACAATCCTGACTATAAAGTTGATGAAGAAGAAATTGTCGAAGCTGTATGGCTTACTAAAGAAGACTTAACAAAAATATTAGTTGGTAAAAGTGAAAAAAGAATTTGGATTCCGCCACCAATGGCAATTGCTCATCAGCTTATTGTTCATTGGATGAATAATAACTAAGATTTAGAGCGATACTGATGTTTAGGGTACTCACCTAAAATAGTTAATTTATTGGTATAGCTTTTTAGCTCTTCCATAGCGCCGGCCACTGAAGCTTCACCCAAATGGCCTTCCAGCTCAATATAAAATTGTGCTTTATTAAAATCACCTTCAATTATAAAGCTTTCTAACTTAATCATATTAACACCATTTGTCGCAAAGCCGCCTAGTGCCTTATATAAGGCCGAAGGAATGCTCTTGGTTTCAATGATGCAACTAGTTAAATACTCCTGCTTAGAATCTTTTTCTTGCTGTAAGTTTTTAGACATTACCAAAAACCGAGTTGTATTGTTTGGGTCGTCCTCAATATTTGTTTGAACTATATTTAGTTTATAAATCTTTGCAGCCAGCTCTGAAGCAATGGCACACTCTTGTTCCTCACCCTGTTCACTAAGGTATTTTGCTGAACCAGCCGTATCTGCCATAACAATAGGTTGTAAATTTAAGGCATCAATTACTTTGGTACATTGTCCCAGGCCCATCGCATGGCTTCTAACTGTTTTCAAGGCAGTAATCTCAACTCCTGGCTTAGCAATTAATTGGTGTTTTACATTCTCAAAGTGCTCTGCATAAATTTTAAGCTTGGAGTTACCTACAAGGTTATGAATATCTGCCACTCTACCGGCAACAGTATTTTCAACTGGTATCATCGCTAAGTCTGCATTGCCTTCACTGACACAAGCTAGTGTATCTCTAAAGTCACGACATGGTACTACTTCATAATCTGGAAACATGTTGGTACATGCCAAGTGTGAGTAAGCGCCTAGTTCGCCTTGGAAGGATATTTTTTTTGTCATAGCCATTAAATTAGTTTCTGCATTTTTTCTAAATCTTCAGGAGTATCGACGCCTAATGGTAAAAAGTCAATTAATCCAATATCAATTCGCATTTGATTATCGAGCGCTCGCAACTGCTCAAGTTTTTCCTCTTTTTCTCTAGCGGATTGAGGAAGTGAAATAAATTTTTCTAAAGCTGCGCGTGTATAGGCATAGAGCCCGATATGATGTAGGTAAGTTCCATCTAATGAAGCTTCTGGATTTCTTGTAAAATTAATGGCCTCACCTCTTTGCGATTCTGTATTGATATTAGCAATCGCTTTTACAATATTTGGACTATTAATTTCCTCGGCTGCTGTCATTACACAGGCGAGAGTTCCAATTTCAACTGTATCATTTAAAAGTAAATTAATTACACTGGTTAAGCAGTCTTGGCTGATTTGTGGAAGGTCGCCCTGCAGATTGATAATATAATCGATTTTATTGGAAGTGTCATAATTTACTAATGCTTCATAGATGCGATCAGTCCCAGATTGATGATTCGTACTGGTTAAAACACATTCACCACCAGCAGCAAGAATTGTATCTTTAATCTCTACACTGTCTGTTGCAACAATCACTAGGCCTAAATTAGCTGCAACAGCTCGTTCCCAAACATGCAGAATCATTGGCTTGTCATTGATGGGTAGTAAGGGTTTATTAGGTAATCTTGTCGAAGCAAGGCGCGCTGGGATTATAATTGCTGTATTTTCTCTGTTTATCATGGCTCTACTTATGCGACACCAAGACGCATAAAAACTTGAATATTTTAGGTTTATGTTCTAATTATAACTCAAATTCACAAACAAAAATAACAATTAATAGACTCAATGGAAATCAATAAAATCGTCGCCGGTATACTCGTTACAGTCTTAATTGTTATTGGAATAGTCAATTTTTCAGAAATTCTCTATCACGTTGAGCAGCCAGAAGTAGCACATTATATTGTTGAAGGTATTGATGGCGCTGAAATGGCAGATGGCGCTGAAGAGGTTGCTGCCGAACCAGTTGAAGAACCTATTTTGGTCCTGTTGGCTGCAGCAAGTATGACTAAGGGTGAAAAAGTATTTAAAAAATGTGCCTCATGTCATGTCCCAACTAAAGATGGTGCAAATAAAATTGGACCCGGCTTATGGGATATTGTTAACAAAGATAAAGGTGTGGCCGATGGTTTTTCATATTCAGCAGCATTAAAAGCTTTTGGTGGCAAATGGACTTATGAAGAACTTAATGGTTTCCTTAAAAATCCTAAAAAATATATTGATGGTACTAAGATGTCTTTCTCTGGCCTTAAAAAGCCAAATGATCGTGCGGATGTTATTTTGTATCTAAGAAGCCTCAGCGATAACCCCGCTCCTCTAGAATAGATTAAAGAAACCTAATTAACGCTTTGTTAAAATCTGACTAAAGGTTAGATTTAATCTATGCAATCTAAAGTCAATTCATTCGCAGCTTATTGGGACCGAAGAATGTTAAGAATTCTACTACTTGGAATCATCAGTGGTTTTCCTTGGGTATTAATTGGTAGTGCTTTAACACTTTGGCTTCAAGAAGATGGTTTAAGTCGTAGCACAATTAGTTGGGCTGGACTTATCTTTGGTGTCTATGCCATTAATTTTTTATGGGCTCCATTAATTGACCGTATTCGCATTCCATTCATCACAAATATATTAGGACATCGAAAAGCATGGATTGTAACGATGCAATTTTTAATATTAGTATCCCTAATAATTTGGAGTTTTTTAAATCCCATAGATGATCTTGCAATTATCATTACGTTTGGTCTCATCATCGCAATTTCATCTGCATCACAAGATATTACCATTGATGCATTGCGCATTGAACAAATAGGTAAAGATGAATCAGCGGCAATGGCAGCAGGTGCAGCAACTGCTGTTGTCGGCTGGTGGAGTGGTTATAAGTTAGGTGGATTAATTACACTGCTTACTGCAGAATGGATTCAATCTCTGGGTTATAGTAATTATTGGCAAATATCGTTTATTATTATTTGCAGTATTGTTATTCTTTGTAATATTGGTTTGTTCTTTATTCCTGAGGCTGGAACTAATGAACGTTCGCAATCTCAACAAAAAGATCAAAGTGATATTCAAGATAAAATAGGTATTCCTGGTGTACTAGGTCGTCTGATTAGTTGGTTCATGGCTACTATTGTTAGTCCATTATTTAGTTTCTTTAAAAAGAACGGTGTTACTATTGGACTCTCTATATTAGGTTTTATTTTTCTATTTAAAATTGGTGAAGCATTTCTTGGACGCATGTCGATATTATTTTACAAAGAAATTGGTTTTTCAAAATCAGACATTGCATTTTACTCTAAGGGCTTAGGTTGGATAACTACTGTAACTTTTACTTTAATTGGTGGCTGGTTTGCCATTAGATCTGGTGTAGTTAAGGCATTGTTCATATCTGGGGCTATTATGGCTTTAACCAACCTAATGTTTACTTATCTAGCCTGGAGTGGAAAATCAGAATTAATATTTGCAGCGGCTGTCCTGTTAGATGATCTTGCCGCAGCATTTGCAACGGTTGCCTTTGTTACTTTTATTTCAATGTTGGTTGACCGTAATTATACTGCAACACAGTATGCTTTACTCGCCTCAATTGGCACTGCCGGTCGTACATTAATGGCATCTTCATCTGGTTCTTTAGTGGACTGGCTTAATGGCGATTGGGGAATGTTTTTTATTATTACTGCACTTATGGTAATTCCATCTCTAGTACTACTATGGTTTATCCGAAAAAAAATAATTCTTAATGAAGCTTAAGAATTGATTACTAAGGCTATCAGTAAGATTAGAAACATTAGCACCGCTAGGCCCCAAATGATTTGTTCTGTCTTGCCTGTTTGCTTGTCAAAGTTAATAGCTTTAGAGCTTCCGTAAAAGAAAACAATGATACAAAATAAAATAAATATTATTCTGAACATTAGTTGCCTTTAAATCTGCGATAGTTAAAAATAGCTAAATAATAAAATAAAAATGTACCAATAAACCAGACTGATTGTGCTTGAAACGTTACTTCGCGTTCTCCAAACACATTTAAAGCTGGATTATACCAGGGGCCTAGTGGCATGAGTGGACCCCAAGATATTCTCGCATCATTTCCAATTTGATTATGATATAAAATAACTTCAACCCAAATATTTTGTCCCATGAACCAAATAAATAATATTAGAAATGCTGGCCATAAAAATTTCTCAAACGGTTTTGGTGAATTTTTATAATATTTATTAACTAAAATAATTCCAAACCAAACCACACCCATATCTACGATCGAATTAGTTAACCAATTAATTTGACTCGGAATAGCACAGTTTAAGGCATCGGATCGGCGCATTGTAACGTGCTGCCCATCTAGTAATCCAAAATTAATCCAAATTTCCCAACCAAATACAGCGATAAGAAAGGCTGTTACTAGTGTGTAAACAAGCCATTTTTTAGTTTTCCCACTTAATATCACGTATAAGGAAACTGCCAGCGTAACAAAGACGGATGTAAAAATTACTATGACTTTGCGCCACTCATCAAATTCTAAGCCACAATCAAATAAATACATAGTTTCTCCTGCTTAAAATTAGCATCTACCCATTTTTACTATTTTACCATATTTTTTTTCTATACGTGCTTTAGCTTGGCTTAATAACTCAATTTCAGTTCGCATGTGGAACGCATTGGCATGAATAATATTTTTAGCATCTACCATCATTGCAACATGGCCTTTCCAAAAAATTAAGTCTCCTTTTCTTAATTCTTTCGCCACAACCTCTGTAGTAATAAAATCTTCCTGTAAATCTGTATCTCTAGGAAAATAATTTCCATTCATTTGATGAATATTTTGAATTAGTCCTGAACAGTCTATCCCAATAGAAGTACGCCCACCCCATAAGTATGGTGTTTGAATAAATTTCTTTGCAAGTTCAACTAAATCCATCTGCTTAGTTTTAATACCTGTAATATCATTTTTATGGCACCAGCCTAAATTTTTAATCTTACAAAAACTATTTTCTGCTTTACCTTGAATTTCTATTAGTGAATTAAAACTTAACTCAGTAATAGACATAGATTTAATATTTGGTGTTTTATAAACTATACAACGTAAAGATGAAACTTTATGCGTTGGCTTATTTTTTTTTAAACTTAAATTCTCCATTGGAGTATAACCGATATAATCATCACGCAATGACTGTAGCCATGCATAGCCTTTTTTAATCTCAAAAACTCTTACTTCCTCTCCATATAGTAATTGAGATACTAAGTTTTTTTTATTTGCTGTTAATAATGGCGAAGAATTAATTATGACAGTGTATATTTTTCCTACTACAAATTTTTTATTATTGAGAAAACCTTTATAGTCTACTGAAGCAATATCATTTTTGATTGGGGTAATGCGTTTGTCGAAGATCACAGCTATTTATTTTAGAGCGATAAGCCTAAATAGGTAAGTACGATTATAACTGTAAAGATTCCACCAAAAATCATGGTTGCCCTAACAGTTACATGAATTTTCTCAGCTAAGAAAATATGATATATTGCTGCACCCAGCAATGGGATCAAGAGGATAACAAGTGTCCAAATAAATTTAGAAAAATTTGAACTCATTCTATCATCCGAAAGTTCGTATAGTGCTAATGGCGTCCAGGCTGCATATAAAAATAGCGGAAGGTAATAACCATAAAAATTAAATAACAAAGATAAAAAGGTGATATCTCCTACTGGAAACGCAGCAACTCCTGGCATGATTATATTCTCCCCATGTAAAATCGTAAACTATGTGACAATTAGTTTAAATACTTTTTTGCAGAATCTGGCAGTTTAATATCTGTGAGGTCAATTTTGTAGTTTTCATAAACATTTACTGCCGGGAAAATATTGTTAAAAAATGAGCGTGGGCTTGGCATATTTGGTTGAATTGGTGGCTTTGGCATAGTTTTCCAATCTCCCGTCTCAAAACTGCCTTGGTTTACATAAACTACTCGTGCAATAGAACTCCACAACCCCGCAAGATCCGCACCTAATCCAATGGCTTGCTTCCCACAGCTATTCCAAATTTGAAGTCCTGGCGGAAAAGATGTTTGAATTTTGTTGCCCTTAAAGCAATTACCCATATTTGATAAGCCACTAAGTGCTATATCGGCTTTTTTAGAATTGATAATAATATTGTCTTGAACAAGATTGCCATGTGCTGGCCAATAATTACTGTCAAATATTGCTGTTACCACAACCCCAAATACATCATGGTTATTAATAACATTATTTTTGATTACATTGTTATTACCTCCAGCAATTATAATTCCATTACCTAGTGATGTATATTGTATAGGCCATGCTGGCGCCTTAATATTGTTATTATTCTCAATATGATTACCAATAATAAATGTTTCTCGTTCTGGTGGTAAAAGTTCACTGTCTAAGGTATTGGGAGCAATGCCACCCATATTATTTCTAAAGACTGAGCTAACTATATAAAGTTCTCCACTTGAATTTGTTCCAGAATAACCCAAGCCATTATTTTCTGAGATAACATTATTTATGACTGCACGGCAAGGATCACACTGGCCTATGTAGAATCCAGCATCAGGAGATCCAGAGGCATATGAATGTTCAATAATACCATCAACTGAATCAAAAGCATAAACACCGTAATCTCCATTATTATAAGCAGTCACATAGGAAGCACGATAGCCTTCTGCAGTTGCCCAATAAAAACCATTAAGCAAAGTGTTGCGAGCAGTAATATTTTCTATTGCAACACCATCAACTCCAGCTACTAAAAATCCATTAGCACGCTCAAATTCACCATCCACAATAACTGTGTTACGATCAACACCTCTAATTGTTAGAGATGGCGTTCTAACAACAACCTCTTCGTAGTAAATTCCTTCACTAATTAAAACTAAATCTCCAGGGTTCGCAGTATCCACAGCCTCTTGAATTGTGCCATATTCATTTGGAACAAATCTTATGCGGCCACTCCAATCTTTAACAGCATCACTTTTCTTAAAGTTTGTGTAATCATGGTAATCTATATCACCTACTACTACTGCTCCAGCCATACCCCAATCACCTTCTGGGGTGGCGTGATAAGAACATATATATTTATAAAGCCCTTCAATTGGAAAACTTACGTCTACATAATCATTTTTTGGAATATCTTCGTAATTACCCCAGCTTTCATCTACCGCTAAGACATTATGTGGATTGTTGCCCGCATTATAAAATCTTACAAAACCACCTTCATGCACACGCACTACTGGTGGTGAAAATGTGTTATCTATTAACCTTACTCCAGTATAGGCAGATGTACTCTTATCATCACAACTAACAAAGAAGACTGTCGAACAAATAAAAATAGATATAATAATAAAAATATTCTTAGCTCTGTACATTGTATAATTATGCCTGATGGCAATGAAGAAGCAATATAAATTATATATGGATTAATTAGTGGAGATAATAGCTATAAAATTAATTATTAAGCTCAATGCTATCTTAAGATGGGTGATTTTTAAGGAATTCTATATATGTCAATAATTCAGGAATTTTTTCATCTGGAATATCTTTATAAGAACAGCCAAATTTATTCTTAATCTCTAATGATACATGGGCATAAGGATTACGGCCTTTAGGGTGGTTGGGATGAGATGGCAACGCATCTTTAAGTTCATCGCCTGTAGATAAAATTAATTTCCATATTTTTTTTGCATTTTCTGGTATCATAATTGACAAGGATAATTTTTAAATCATGCCAGAACATATTAGCGCTGAAAAATGCTTTCAACTATTAAAAAATGATAATAACTGTCATTTAATTGATGTTAGAATGCCTATAGAATTGGAAAGCTATGGGTACCCAGAAATTGAAGGCATAAATAAGAATCTACATTTTATAACTTGGTCTCATGCTGATGGTACTTTAAATGAGAATTTCTTAAACCAGCTTAGAGAACTTAATTTAAAAAATGATGCCAAATTATTTTTTATGTGTAAATCAGGCGTAAGGTCTCAATATGCAGGTACGCATGTCAAAGAACACTTAGACAATGTTGAGGTTTATAGCGTTGAAGGTGGATTTGAATTAGGTTGGAAATCAAGTAAATTACCAATAAAATATTAGCAACAGACTTAGTTATCATTTATTAAATAAAGACTATGATTTTTTTAATCTGGCTGTAGAGCCTATCTAAGTAAAATTAGGATAGTCTGTGAATAAAATAATTAATAAGGTGTGTTGACATAAGTTCAATAATATTTATATATATACGAAATCGATTTCGTTATTATGAACTTAAAAGAATTCTCAAAGATAATTGGTATAAATCAATCAACTGTTTCCAGAGCATTGAACAATTATCCTGATATTAGTGACAAGACCAAAGAGTCTATTCAAAGACTGGCTATTAAACATAAATATAAACCCAACTCTGCTGCAAGTACAATTGGTTCAATTAAATCAAGTTTTAAACCTAAAATATTAATTGCAGATAAACTTAGTGACAAAGCTATAACTATATTTAAGCAAAATAAATATGATTACGATATCAAAGTAGGCTTAAAAGAAGATCAACTTATTAAGATTATTAAAGCTTACGATGGGGTCGTTGTTCGATCAGCCGCTAAGATTACTAAAAATATTATTGCTGCATCTACCCGGCTAAAGATTATTGCTCGTGCTGGAGTTGGTGTTGACAATGTTGCTGTTTCTGATGCCACAAACAAAGGTATCATTGTAATGAACTCTCCTCAAAGCACTTCACAAACTACTGCTGAACATGCTATTGCCCTACTCTTCAGTTTAGCAAGAAAAATTCCTTTTGCACATCAAAGTACAATTGCTAAAAAATGGGAAAAAGAAAAATTTAAAGGAATAGAACTTTACGAAAAAACTATAGGTTTGGTTGGTTGTGGCAATATTGGATCTAGGGTTGTTGCAATGGCCAAGGGACTCGGTATGCAAGTCTTAGTATTTGACCCTTTTTTAACTGAAGAACGTATAGATGAGCTGGGTGCAGATAAAGTAACTTTACATGAGCTGCTAGAACTAAGTGATTTTGTCACTATGCATCTACCTTTAAATGCCAAAACAAGAGATATTATTGATTTAAAAAGAATTAAACAGATGAAAAAAACAGCTTATATTATTAATGCTGCACGTGGAGGCTTGATTAATGAAAAAGACCTACATACAGCTTTATCTAAAAATATAATAGCTGGTGCGGCTTTAGATGTGTTTGAAACAGAACCTTTAGTTGCTAGTAAATTTCATGAGCTAGATAATATTATTTTAACTCCTCACCTTGGCGCATCAACATCTGAAGCCCAAGATAAGGCTTCAATTGCGGTAGCCACTCAAATAGTAGAATTTTTTAAAAATGGCTCTATTACAAATTCAGTTAATATCGAAAATGTTTCTGGGCACGAAAAAAGTTTGCTAATGCCTTACTTAAATCTCACTGAAAAGCTTGGTGGTTTTGCCGGACAGCTTACAGAAACTGCTGTAAAGGCTATTTCTATTGAACTAGAAGGTACTGCAGCGATGTTAAATGATAAACTTTTAACTCAGTCTGTAGTTAAAAACTTATTAGGGTCTTTTACTGACAGCATTAATAGTATTAATGCACTTGAAATTGCTAAAAAGAGAGGCGTACAAGTAACCACAACTGCTAAAAGTGAAGTCAGTGAATATAACTCATTAATTAGAGTGATTGTAACAACAGAACGACAAACACGCTCAATTGCTGGATCATTATTTGGTAATAAACCGCGTATTGTAGAAGTTAAAGGAATTAAAATGGATGCTGACCTTGGCTCCTTCAACATCTATATTACAAATAGGGATACAGTTGGTGTCATTAATAAAATAACAGATGTTTTTCTAAAAAATAAGGTAAATATTGCTTCTTTTAACCTTGGCAGAATTGTTGAAGGTGGTGAGGCAATAGCCATTATCAAGATTGATAACTTTGTAGAAGATGGTGTTCTTGAGGCATTACGATCTGTGAAAGATATTTCTCAAGCTAAACTAATTGTTTTTTAAGCTTAAGTATCGTCATGCAAAAAGTTTTAACTGTTGTCCATAGTACAAATGACAATGAACTAATTAAGAAGTGCTCTAAGTTAATTAAAGATTATCTATTAAGTCTCAATATAACTAAAGTTAAAAAGAACTCTTTAAACGATCAAATTGCAGTCGACTATTTTTTTAACGATCCAGCTAATGCATGTTCATATAAAGGTTTGAGAAGACGTCTATCGACTTATCCAGTAGACTATTGTCTTCAAAATAAAGCAAAGCGTGTAAAGAAAATATTGTTCTCCGATATGGATGGAACTCTTATCGTTAATGAGACATTAAATGATCTTGCAAAATATTTAGGCAAAGGCGATCAAGTTAAAGAATTGACTGCCTTAGGGATGAAGGGTTTGTTAGATTTTTCAACTTCGCTGGCTAGTCGAGTGCATTTACTTGCAGGTCTTAAAATTAATTCTTTAGAAGAGACCAAAAAAAATATTACTTTAATTAATGGTGCTAAGAAATTAATAAATTCATTAAAAAAGAAAAACATGACATCTGTACTTGTTACTGGAGGCTTTAAACCAGTCAGTACATATTTAAAAAATATGTTAAAAATAGATTATGAATATTCGAACACATTTGGTATCCAGGGTGATGAGTTTACAGGAAAAGTAATCCCACCAGTTGTTAGTGCACAATATAAGGCCACGATTTTAAAAAAGATTGTGACAGAAAATAATATTGATATTGAGCAAACTATTGCGATTGGTGATGCAGCTAATGATCTTAGCATGCTTTTAGAAGCAGGTTTGGGAGTTGCTTTTATGGGGACGGATGTTGTAAAATCAACAATTGATCATCAAATCAATTATACTGATCTTACTTCTATTTTATATTACCTCGGGATCTCTAAAAAAGACTTTGCTTAATTATGACACTGTAAACAGTGTTACTAAGATAACCCGAGATAAATAATAAGCTTATTGACTATTCAACAACACTTAAGTTCACAGCAGACTCTTTGCCTTTATTTTCTGCTATTTCATATTCAACTTTTTGGTTTTCTTCTAAAGAGTGAAGACCAGCTTTTTCAAGCGCTGAGATATGAACGAATACATCTTTGTCGCCACCTTCTGGTGCGATGAAACCGTATCCTTTTTTAGTGTTAAACCACTTAACAGTACCTATTGCCATTATTTATTCCTTTGTTTTATTTATTATTACCCCACTAACTACATAGCTATGGAGAATGAGACTATAAAAATTGAAAGACAGCTGGGAAAAGGAAGAATGAAGAATGAAAAGAATAAAAAGGGAAATTTATTATTATAAATAATTTTGGCCTTTAATAGGTTCTATTAAATATCTAAAGTCTTCTTCTCCAAAGGTACAAAATTCATAATCTAATAAGTTTATATAATTGATATCCATAAATAGCAATTTATTAAAATGGAACATATATTTATGATTCTGCCTAAAAAAACTAGGTATGACAATAAAAATTACTACATCAAAGTAAGTATATTTTTGATTGTTGTTATTTATACTCTAGAAAGATAAAAAATTTTCTACTTTAATCCTATAATCTTCCCACCATTTTAAGCCCATTGCTCTAATTTTACTTAGATTATCATCCGAGTAATCATCTAAATGCCAACTAATATTTTCCATACTTGAATTAATGCGTAAATAGTTAGTGCCAATTAAATCAATTAGTATTTCATGGTCAAGCTGCGACTCTAATAAAATTCCTAGTATGTCATTGGTCAGCCATCCGATTGGCCCCCATTGTGATGAAGCTTTGCCATTCAGATTTTTTCTATCAATTCCAGTGCCAACGCTAAAAACTTTAATCTTAGAAGTATTAAAATATTTACGCGCTTCATTATATCCTACAAGAGCAGGATTATTAGCAACAACAGCGCCATCAATCAACCATGAGCCATCTTCAATCTGAACTGTAGGATAGTATAAAGGGGCAGCTGAGGTTGCATTGATTGCACTAATTGCCTTGATATTTAAATCAAAATAGCTTGATAAAATTCTAGGTTTTCTTTTTTCAACATCATAGGCTAGGACTGCTACAGGTTTTTTTGAATCTGAAATAAGTTTTTTATCACAGTATTTTTTTAATAACTCAATCCTAGATTCATTGTTGTATTTTGGTTTTGTAGTTAAGAAGAAGTTCTTGTTCCAAAAAGATCCTTGCATACTCATAGCTAAATTATCTTGTGACCAAAAATTCTCTAGTGCTTCTATATTCATTTCATTAACTGTTAGATGCATTGCATTTACACCTCCCGCACTTGTTCCAATAAAAAAATCAAATAAATCTATAATTTTTTTACCACTTGCCTTTTCTAGTTCTTTTAAAAAAACTACAGTTGCTAAAGCTCTTACACCACCACCATCCATCGCTAAAACTGTTTTGTAGCCATCTGGCTTAATTAGATTTAGAAATTTATTAAGCATGCTATAAGATTACTCTATTAATAGAATTAACTTAAGACAAAAATAATATGAGCTCTAAGACAAGTGAATTTTTTTTAGGCGCACGTGCTATCATGCCACATCATTTAGGAGTATTTCCTTTTGGTTTAGTATTTGGTGTTATTGCTATGACCAATGGATTTTCAGTACTAGAAGCAATCTTAATGTCATCAATTATTTTTGGAGGTGCTAGCCAGATTGTTTTTGTACAGCTGTGGGCTGCAGGCGTGCCTTCATTTATTGTGGGAAGCTCAGTTGCTATCGTCAACCTTCGGCATTTATTATACAGCGCATCCCTGAAAAAATATGTTGAAAATCTACCTTTACGTTGGCGCCTAGTGCTTGCATATCTGCTTACTGACCAGTCTTATTCTGTAATGGTTCAAAGATATCGAGCTAAAGAAATTTCTCAATTTAGTCACTACTATTTTTTAGGCTCCGGAATAACTTTATGGGCTGGATGGCAACTGGCAACTATCGTTGGTGTTTTAGGAGCTTCATTTATATCTACGGAGTGGTCATTAACATTTGCTGTATCTCTAACATTTATTGCAATTGTAGCACCATTACTTAAAACCAGATCTGATCTAATCGCCTGTTTAGTTGCAGGGGTTTTATCCATTGCACTTCAACCATTGCCATGGAAATTATGGTTAGTTGTAGCTGGGCTTGGTGGTATAGCTGCAGGCTGGATAGCTTCAACAATTAATAAAAAAAATAGAGATTTAGAATAAATGATTTGGTTTGTAATGATAATTGCAGGAATGATTACTTTTAGTACCAGGTTTTCTATGTTTAATAAATTTATTGCTCAAAAAATGCCTGCATGGATAGAGGCGCCTCTACATTATGTTCCTATCGCCGTACTAACAGCCATAATTATACCAGAAATTCTTATTGTGGATGGCTCAATAAATTTTTCTATAGTTGAAAACCTCAGAATTGCAGCTGCAGGTATTGCTATTTTAGTGGCATTAGTTACACGCAATGTTGTAGCTACAATTGCATCCGGACTTATTTGTTTATGGGTTTTTCAATGGCTGTTATAATAAAAAATTATAAATAGACTATTGTGGCGCTTTGAAATATTTTAATCTCTATATTAACCAATTAATATCTTATATCTTATAACAATGATTACCGTACACCACTTAAATGATTCTAGATCACATAGAATATTATGGCTTTTAGAGGAGCTTAAAGCCCCTTATGAAATAATTAATTATCAAAGAGACAAGCTGACAAGACTGGCTCCACAAGAACTCAAGGAAATACACCCACTTGGTAAGTCTCCTGTAATTATGCATAACAATAAGACCATTATCGAATCTGCTGCAATTGTAACGTATATTATTGATCACTTTGCCAATGAAAGCTTTAGTCCTCAGCAACAAGATTCTGATTATTATGAATATCTAGAGCTAATGCATTATGCTGAAGGTTCAGCTATCACACCCTTTCTTTTATTGCTTTATACAAGAATACTTGGTGATAATGCCAAACCATTATTACCACGTATATTTTCAGAAATAACAAATCACTTAAGCTTTCTTTCATCTAAGCTTGATAAAAATAATTTCTTTTTTAGAAATGAATTTTCTGGAATAGATATAATGGTTTCATTTGTTTTAGAAGGTGCCCAATTATCTAAATCTTTAGATCCATTTCCCAATCTGCAGGCTATTTTAAAACGCTATCAAAGTAGAGATGCTTACCATGAAGCAATCAAAAAAGGTGGTGAGTACTCACTAGCCAAACACTCTAACAATTAAGTTATTAAGGTTTTTTATTTTTTCTAAAAAAAGGGATTAAAAATACAAAGCAGGCAATTAAGAAAAAAATACTCCCAAACATAGACCAGAAATTACCAATACTCGCAATACCAAATCCAATAGCTGATACTATAAATAATATCCAGCCTAAAAAATTAACATGTTCATTTTTCATAAAATTAAAATCTATGCTGAAATATATTCAACTTCAGAAAAGCGGTCTGTGGGGAAAATCCAATAGAACTCTAGTGTATCTGGTCCATTATTTTTTAGGGCATGATTTGCATCTGCTGATATATAAACAATGTCACCTTTTTTAATTTGCTCAAGTTCACCAGACTTATTTAATATTCCTGTACCATTAGTAATAACATACAGCTCTGCAGGCGCATGGTGATGTAGAGTTAAATCACCACCAGGAGAAATTTCAGCAAAACCAGCTGATAGTCCCGAGCTACCAATAAAATCTGCATCAATTAAAAATTTCCATCTAACCCCAGGATATTTCTCACTTGATGACCATTTTTGGTCAGCGACAGATTCAATATTTTTTACACAGATCATGGGAAATCTTAACTCAATATTTATTTTTTTCAAAATAATTTGTTTTGCAGAATCCTTAGCAATTGCAATAAAAAAATTAATTTACGATGATTCTAGTGACTAATTTTTCCTTTATTGGAAGATGTATTGCTGCAGATACAAAGCCAAGAAAAACACAAATCCACCACATAATATTGTAAGAACCATAGTAATCATAGAGCCGGCCCCCAAACCAAGAGCCGGCAAAAGAACCTAATTGGTGGGATAAAAAAGTAAATCCATATAAAAAAGACATATATCTAGTTCCAAATAACACTGAAATAATTCCACTAGTTAAAGGTACGGTTGAAAGCCACAATATGCCTAGAGTTGCCGCAAATAATAAAATTGTAAACTCGTTCTTAGGCATAAAAATAAATACCAAAAATACAATTGCTCTAATAAAATATAAGATTGCTAGTAAGTTTTTTTTTGATTTTGAATCGCCCATTTTCCCAAACCATATTGTTCCAAAAATATTAAAAAGACCTATAACAGCAAGAGACCAGGCACCTATCCAAATTGGCATATTAAGATCTGCTAAATAAGCTGGAAAATGGGTGGCCACAAAAGCAACATGAAACCCACATACAAAAAAACCTACAGTTAATAGATTGTAACTTTTACTTTGCAATGCTTCGATTAATGTATTCTTTAAAGACTGCTCTGCTTGCGTTTCTTCTAGTGGATTGTTATCTGCATACCTTAATCCAAAAGAGAAAATGATCATTATAGAGGCTAAAAAACATAAATAGATAATTGACTGTGACCAGCTGCTTAATTCAATAAGAAATCCAGTTAATGGAACAATTAAAAACTGGCCTAATGATCCTGCTGCCATCACTATGCCTAACATCAGGGTCCTATTTTTTAATGAAACTGTTTTACCTACAGCCCCAAGTACAACAGCTGTTCCGCAACCAGCTGAACCCAAGCCAAATATTGCTTGCGATAAAATAACATCAAATGCATTGGTAACATTTGATAACATATAAAGACCAATTATTAATAAAATAACTCCGTATAGAGCTGCTCTTCCTGATCCTTGTTTATCAGCTATCGCTCCAAATAATGGTGATCCAAAACCAATCATTAAGAAATTAATTGCAACACCCAACCCAAATATTTCTCTCCCAGAATTTAGGTGTTCTGATATAGGCACCATATATAATCCAGCTGCATGCCTAATACCAAATGATACTAACAATAAAACACAGCCCGCTAGGATAACTATAAACGGTGTATGTAATTTATTTAGAGAATATTTCATAGCTGTTAAACTAAGCTATGTGCATCATTCTGTAATTAAAATAAAGTAGAAGAATAGACAAAGAAATCTGTCTATTTATTCACTCATACTTGTCATTAAGGAAACATTTCCTCCCATTGAGGTAATATTATTTGATACTGAATACTCATAGCATAAATTTTGTAAATATCTAGGGCCTCCAGCTTTTGGACCTGTCCCAGATTTACCATGTCCTCCAAATGGTTGAACACCTACAACTGCTCCTACCATATCTCTATTAATATATATATTACCGACATCTATATTCTTAATAATTGTATTTGCTGTATTTTCAATTCGGCTATGAATACCCAGAGTCAGTCCAAAACCTAAATCATTAATATTATTGCAAAGCTTAACTAGATCCTTTGATTTATATCTCAATACATGCACTACTGGGCCAAATATTTCTTCTTGTATTTCATCAATCGTATTTATTTCAATTAGAGTTGGAGGAACAAAGCTACCCTTAGAAGGATAATTCTTAGTTTGATAAATATTATTAAATTTACCAATATGCTTTATTATTTTCTGCTGTGACTCTAAATCAATAATTGGACCTATATCTGTAGAAATTATCTCTGGATTTTCAACAATTAGCGTATCCATGGCACCTTTCAACATAACGATAGATTTGTCATAAGCATTTTCCTCTATACATAAAACTCTACACGATGAACATCTTTGCCCCGCACTCTTGAAACTAGAGTTAACAACATCTTGAACAAGACGTTCAGTTAAAGCAGAACTATCAGCAATCATAAAATTTAAACCCCCTGTCTCTGCAATAAAATTAATTATATCTTCTCTAGCAGATAGTTGATGTTGAATTTTTTTTGCAGTCTCTAAAGATCCTGTAAAGAGTACATTTTTTAAATTTTTATGTGCTAAGACTTTAAGGCCTATATCTTCTCCACGACCTAATACTAATGCAGCTGCATTCTTTGGTAGTCCAGCTTTAAGCAAAAGATCAAATATAATTGAAGAACAATATGATGTTTGTTCAGCAGGTTTTGCCAATACTACGTTTCCAGTAACTAAAGCAGCAACCAACTGTCCAGTAAAAATTGCAATAGGAAAATTCCAAGGACTTATAACAAAAGTTAGACCCTTGCCTTTATAGAAATACTTATTAGATTCTCCTGTTGGACCATTTAATAATTTCTCATGAAACAAATTTTCTGCTTCTAAAGAATAATAGCGACAAAAATCAATTGCCTCACGAACATCTGCAATTGCATCATCAATTGTTTTCCCAGCTTCTTGAATGCATGCGTTCACAAGCATTAAAATATTTTCTTCTAACAAAGAAGCTAGTTTATTTACTATTAGTACTCTTTTTATAGGGTCTTCATTTTTCCATGTATGCGCATAAGATTCAAGGCTTTCAATAGCCAGATTAATATCCTCATCATTTGCATAAAATACATTTCCAAGAATTTTAGACTGATCGTAGGGTGATACAATATCATGTCGGCTAGTAGATTTTCTTTGCTGTCCATTTATTGTACTTAGAACAGATAGTTTGCTTAATTTAGGAAGTTGTGAAACTAATTTGATATTATCATCTTCAGAAAGATCAAAGCCATCAGAATTATCTCTATCTTTAAATATTTTTTTTGGCATGAGCAGATTACCGTCATCAATTTTGTCTATCTTACTTAAGGGTGATTCAGCTAAGCTTTCAATCTTGATATCTTTTTTGTGTAACTGATAAATAAAGGATGTGTTTGCTCCATTTTCAAGCAATCTCCTAACAAGATATGGAAGCAATTCATTATATCCACCAACAGGTGCATAAATACGACAATTAAAGTCAGATTTATTAGCAAAGTACTCATAAATTTCGTTACCCATTCCATGCAGCTTTTGAAATTCAAAATGCTTATCTTTAAAAAGATTTTGAATATAAGAAATAGTAAAGGCATTATGTGTGGCAAACTGTGAAAAGATATTGTTTGAATCTCTTAATTGATGTGCACACTTAAGGTACGATAAATCTGTCATAAATGTTTTTGTAAAAACTGGATAATTAGGCAACCCAAGCTCTTGAGCAAATTTAATTTCTGAATCCCAATAGGCCCCTTTTACTAATCTAATGTTCATTGATTTATTGATTTTTTTTAATTTATTATCAAGCCAATCAATTACAAAAGTACTTCGTTGTTGGTATGCCTGTACCGCCAAACCAAAACCCATATAATTATTATCAATTAGCTTACTCTCGAGAATATTCTCCGTTAACATTAAAGAAGTCGTCAGACGGTCAGCTTCTTCAGCATCGAAGCATATGTCAACTTTACACTCCCTTCCTAATTCAACTAATTTAAATAATTTTGGTAATAATTCTTTATTAAGAATTTCTAACTTTTGACGCTCATATCTTGGATGCAGTGCAGACAATTTAATTGACACACTATGTTGTTTACCGATTGTTGAATTGCTAGTTGCTATAATTGCATCTTTATAATTTTTATAATAATTTTCAGCATCTTCATAAGTAAGGGCAGCCTCCCCTAGCATGTCAAAAGAGTAGGCATATTTATTTATTTGATTGTCACGAATTTTTTTATTCGCACTAACAATATCTTTTTCAAAAATAAATTGTTTTGCTAGTATGTTTATTGATTGTTTAATTGCAGAACGTAGAATTGGTGCACTCAGATTTTTTAATATCTTTTTTAATATTTGAGTTCCATCAATATCATTTTTCTCAACAATTTTACCAGTTAACATAAATGCCATTGAAGAAATATTAACAAAAAGTTCTTTCTCCTTAGAAATATGATCTTTCCATTCACCTGTAGGAATTTTATCTTCAATTAATTGATCAACAGTTGCTTTATCGGGTATCCTAAGTAATGCTTCTGCCAAACACATTAAAACAATCCCTTCATTACTACTGAGATCATATTCTTGCATTAATTTTTCAAAAGGATTGTGTGACTTATATGATCGAGCTGCTCCAATAATATCTATTGCTAGAAGCTCTATCTCAGATTGGTTTTTGTCATAAAAAGTTTGAATGGTTGGCAGGAAATTTTTTTTTAAAAGTTCTTTTTGGTCTACAAATTTATTTTCTAAAATGTTTTTCATGTCAGCATAGGCCTTATATTTTAAATAATATTAAATGCTCCTTATCAGAAATAATTACTTATTTTATACATATTCATAGAATTAATTACTTTATTACTATTGAAATTAGTTAATATTTGCTTAATAATATAAGAATTAAAGGAAATATTACTATGCTTGACCATATTGATAATAAATTAATTACTTTACTCACTGCAAATGGCAGGGAAACACTCAGCAATCTTGCAAAAAAAGTAAACCTATCTATTTCACCATGTCAGACTAGGGTTAAAAGACTTGAGGAAGAGGGATATATAATTGGTTATTGCGCAAAAGTTGACCATCAAAAAATTAATCAGGCACACATAGCTTTTGTTCAAGTTTCCTTATCTGATACCCGCGCTCAGGCATTAAAAGAATTTAATAAAGAAATTAATAATCTTAAGTCTGTTGAACAGTGTCATATGATTGCCGGTAGTTTCGATTACTTACTAAAAGTTAGAAGTTCAAATATAAATGACTATCGTATTTTACTTTCTGATCATATTTCTTCATTACCTCATGTAGCTTCAACTTCAACTTTTGTTTCAATGCAGACTATTAAAGATTAATTTTTATTTTATGAATAAAATTATATTTATTTATAATGCAAAAAGTGGGTTAACACAGGCAGCTATAGATTGGGCTCATAAAATAATCTCCCCAAAAACTTATCACTGCAAGTTATGTTCTTTAACTTATGGAAATTTAGTACAAAACTCAGCATGGAAAGAATTCCTAGATTCATTAAAATTTAAGAAAATTTTTTTATATAAAGATCAAATATTAAAATCTAATGAACTATCTAAATCAGAAGTTTCTTGTGTTTATTTAAAAATTAATAATCAATATAAACTTTTAATTACAAAAGATGAATTGGAAGATTTTCATAGTGTAAGCGATCTTATTAATTCAATTAGCCAAAAGTTAGCTTAAAATTAGTTAGTCTAAAATTATTTTAGATTTTTAAAAGCCAATACACCGGACTGCGAGCAATAGTAAACCTAGGTACGTTGATAGCATTCCAGAAATTCTTAAAAAAGGATTACTCTCAAAAAAAGCAAAACAAACTGCATGAGCCAATCTACCATATGTAAAAATAACACAAGCTGTTAACAGATAATTAAATGAAATATTGCCCATCATTTCCAAAGTCAAAAGAAGAATAAAAAAAAGTGGTACATATTCTGAAAAATTTCCGTGAGCACGAATATTTCTATTTAGTTTCTCTTCAGTAATTTCTTTATCCATTTTAAGAAATAACTTCATTACTGGGCTACCTCTCATGTAGCCAATGCGCATCGCTAATAAAAGATAAAACAAAGTGTAGAGTCCTAAAAATATGGGTAAAAGTGTAAAGTTCATA
>CAJJBG010000033.1 GCA_905182345.1 Pelagibacteraceae bacterium AG-422-B15 | reverse complement strand
ACATCTTGATCATTCATCGAGCCACCAGGCTGAATTACAGAAGTTGCTCCCGACTCAATTGCTACAAGGAGTCCATCAGGAAAAGGGAAAAAGGCATCTGATGCAACTGTACATCCTTGAAGTGAGTTTTCTTCCAATTTAGGGTTTTTCATTTCACTATTTTTTACCACAGCAACACTGGCACTATTCACCCGACTCATTTGCCCCGCACCAATACCAATAGTCTTTTGATTTTTTACATAGACAATTGCATTTGATTTTACATGCTTACAAACTTTAAAAGCAAATAACATATCTTCGATTTCTTTTTTATTTGGTTGAGCATTAGTTACTACATTTAATTCAGAGATACTTAACTGATGGCTGTCATAAGTTTGAAATAGAATTCCACCTTCTATACTTTTAAAACTGTGCGAAATGGTATTTGCAAACATATCTTTTAAGATAATGAGTCTTAAATTTTTCTTTGAGGCAATTATTTTTTTTGCAGCATCATTAACAGCAGGCGCAATAATTACTTCAGTAAAAATTTCAATTATTTTATTAGCTGTATCTGCATCTAATTCTTGATTCAATGCAATAATACCGCCAAATGCACTTGATGGGTCACATGCAAAAGCCTTACTGTAAGCTTCAAGCAAACTATCGCTACAAGCTACACCACATGGATTTGCGTGTTTAATGATAGCAACTGTTGGTCCATTTTTTGGATCAAATTCTTTTATTAATTGTAAGGCAGCATCTGCATCATTTAAATTATTATAACTCAATTCTTTTCCTTGAATTAATTCTGCGCTAGGAATGCCAGAATTTTCTGTGGCATTTTTATAAATACCTGCTTCTTGATGTGGGTTTTCTCCATATCGAAGATTTGAATCAAGTGTTGCAGGGGCAATAAATTTTTCACTTAAATCATTGTCATCTCTTTTAAACCAATTACTTATTATGCCATCATAATGTGCAGTTCGCTCAAACGTTTTAATTGCACATGCTCTTCTAAAATTTAAGGATGTTTTGCCATCATTATTATTTAACTCATTTATTAATTTGAGATAATCTGACGTATCACTGATGACACAGACATACTCATAATTTTTTGCCGCTGAGCGGAGCATTGCAGGTCCACCAATGTCAATATTTTCAACACAAATTTCTTCTGTAGCACCTGAATTAACAGTATCTTCAAATGGATACAGATTAACAATTAACAAGTCAATGTCAGCAATGCCATGTTCTTTCTGCGATGCGACATGCTCTTTATTGTTTCTAACTGATAACAAACCACCATGAATATTTGGATGTAATGTCTTTACGCGACCATCCATCATTTCTGGGAAATTAGTTAGCTCACTAACATCTTGTACGGGTATATTCATATCCCTAATAAATTGAGCGGTACCTCCAGTTGAGATAATTGATATTTTTTTTTCGTGAAGATTTTTTATTATTAGGTCTAAGCCAGATTTATTAGATACGGATACTAATGCGGTCTTTATCTTTGCGTCCAAGACTATTGACCTCTTAATCGAGTAATATTATTAGCATATTCTGATTTTCCACCTGCAAAAGTCGTTGTGCCAGCAACAATAACATTTGCTCCAGCATCAATTACTGATTGAATATTTTCAAAATTAATACCACCATCAATCTCTAATTCAATATCTAAATTAGAATTATCAATTTCTGCACGAAGTTGTTTTAATTTTTCTAATGCCGAAGGAATAAATTTTTGACCCCCAAATCCTGGATGGACACTCATTACAATAATTAAATCTATTTTATTTAAATATGGTAAAACTACCTTCCAATCTGTATCCGGATTGATTGCTAGACCAGCTTTAACATTGTGTGACTTAATTCTATCAATACACTTATCAGTATTATCATTAGCTTCGGGATGTATGGAAATTATATCTGCTCCTGCTTTTGCAAATTCATCAATATAGGGTTCAATTGGATCTATCATAAGATGAACATCAAAAGGTATGTCAGTTTTATCACGAATAGATTTAACAATTCCTGGTCCAATTGTTAAGTTGGGAACAAAATGTCCATCCATTACATCCACATGAATATAATCCGCACCAGCCTCTGCAATAGCAATCACTTCGTTACCTAACTGAGAAAAATCAGATGCTAATATTGATGGTGAAATTTTAATTTTATTATTCATGGGGCTACAGTTGTTATATCAAGATCCCTAACGAGATTAAAACTTTTTATATATTTTTGAGATAAAAAAACCATCAATCCCTCCATCTATCTGAAGATGAGGTAGAGTTCTTATATACCCATTAGATGTCACAAATTTTCCATATTCTGGGTAGTCTTCTGCCTTAATAGCTACTTTTTCAATGGTTTCATTATTCTTTAGCAGAGTTTCGACCTGACCCTCACCTTCATCATATTCCAAGGAACACACACAATAAATCAAAATTCCATTTATATTTAAAAAATTTATGGCACGATCCAATAGTATTTTTTGTAAGGAAATATTTTTAGTAATATCCTGCTTTTCTTTTATATGAATAAGATCGGGATTTTTTCGAATTGTGCCAGTTGCAGAGCATGGCGCGTCCAAGAGAACAAAGTCATATTTTTCTTTTGGCTCCCAATTTAATATATCTGCACATATAATTTCAGGATTTAAATTGGTACGATTAAAATTTTCCTTCATCACGCTAATTCTTGCTTTAGATATTTCGATACAAGTTACGTTAGCACCCATAGCCATAAGCTGCATGGCTTTGCCACCTGGAGCCGAACATAAATCAAGCACGCTTTTATTTTTAATATCTCCAAAAATATTTGCTGGTATTGTTGCTCCTGCATCTTGAACCCACCAGTCACCTTCTTTGTAGCCAGCTATTTCATTTATTTTTCCAGACTTATGCATTCGGTAGCTGCTCGGTAAAATCTTTTTAAAATTAAGATTGAGACGTTCTTGATTTACGTAACTAATGTCTAAAGGGGGTTCAATTAATGATGCATTAATAATATTAATGGCCTCATCATTGCCGTAAGTCTTTAGCCATGAATCCCATAACCAACCAGGAACTTTTTGTGCATCAGTTAAATTTGATACTGTATTATTTTTTAAAAACTTTCTAAGTACAGCATTAATTAATTTTCCGAAATGCATTAGCCGTTTTTTATTTTTTGCAATTTCTACCCATGTATTAATTACAGCATATTCTGGTCGCTTTAAATCGATAAGTTCTACAAGCGCTATGCGAATACAGTTTCTAACCATAATATTTCTAGGAGAAATATTTCTATCCGTTAGCTGATTAATTATATTATCTAGCTCAAAAAGCCTCCTACAAAAAACAGATAAAATATATTTAGTTTCTGATCTTTTGTTCTTAATTTCATTGGCCACTTTACTATTATAAAAATGATCTATAATTTCATTAAGTGGTGATTTATTACCAACGAATTCATTGGCAATTTCTAACGATACAATTCTTTGATCCGTTAATAATGACATTACTTAAACTTGACGATTAATAATTTAGAATTATATAGACACTTATGAGAAAAATAACACATTACATTATAGCATTTACAATTTTCTTTATGTTTCCTGCTTTAGCCGAAACATTTGAGGTGCAAATGCTCAATAAATTTGAAAAAGAGCGAAACCTCTTTAATCCTAGCATTATTTATGTAAATTCTGGTGACACAGTCAAATGGATTGCTACCGATAAAGGGCATAACGTTGCTTTTACTAAAACAGGTGTGCCGGATGGGGTTGAATTATATAAATCAAAACTTAACACTGATGCTGAATATATCTTTAATACACCTGGTATTTATGCCTATAATTGCACACCACATTATGGTTTGGGAATGATTGCTTTTGTCGTAGTGGATAATGATTTGTCAAATTATGAGCAGGTTGCTAAAATTAAATATCCAGGCAAGTCAAAAAAATTAGCCAAGGTACTATTGGAGCAAATTAAAAATGACAACTAAAGATCTAAATAAAGATTCAAAGGATAATAAGGTTGAAAAAAAAATAGTTAAAAAAGATTCTTTAATAAAAGAAATTGGTGGTCAAGTTGGTCCAGAACCGACTCGATTTGGAGATTGGGAAAAAAAAGGAATTACTTCAGATTTTTAATAAATTATTTATTCATTCTGTTATCTATTAAATCATCAACAACTGCAGGTTCGGCTAGCGTAGATGTATCACCTAAATTACTATAATCGTTTTCGGCAATCTTTCTTAAAATTCTACGCATAATTTTACCTGACCTTGTTTTAGGCAGACCTGGTGCCCATTGGATTAAATCTGGTGAAGCAATTGGTCCAATTTCTTTTCTAACCCAAGCAATTAATTCTTTATAAAGTTCATCTGAACTAGGCTCATCTGCATTCAGAGTTACATAGGCATATATTCCTTGTCCTTTAATATCATGTGGATAACCAACAACTGCAGCCTCACTAACTTTTGGATGTGCAACAAGCGCTGACTCAACCTCAGCTGTTCCCATGCGGTGGCCTGAGACGTTAATAACATCATCGACTCTACCTGTGATCCAGTAATAACCATCCTCATCCCGCCGACAGCCATCTCCAGTAAAATACTTACCTTCAAATTGTGAAAAATATGTTGCTACAAATCTTTCATGGTCTCCATAAAGAGTTCGCATTTGCCCAGGCCATGAATCAGCTAAACATAAAGAACCTTCACACGCCCCTTCTAAAACTTTACCATCAGCATCGACAATTTCAGGTTTAATTCCAAAAAAAGGCTTCGTTGCAGAGCCGGGTTTTTGATCGATAGCACCAGGGAGAGCTGAAATTAAAATACCCCCTGTTTCGGTTTGCCACCATGTATCTACAATTGGGCATTTTTTATTACCAATCACATTGTAATACCATAGCCAAGCTTCAGGATTAATGGGCTCACCTACAGATCCTAATAATTTTAAACTTGAACGGTCAGTTTTTTTAACTGGGCCATCACCCTCGCGCATAAGTGATCTCAAAGCCGTTGGTGCAGTATAGAAAATATTTACTTTGTGTTTATCAACCACTTGCCAAAATCTTGAAGAGTCTGGATAATTTGGAACACCTTCAAACATTAAGGTGGTAGCTCCATTGGCAAGTGGACCATAGACAATATAACTGTGACCAGTTACCCAGCCTACATCTGCTGTACACCAATAAATATCACCTGGTTTATAGTCAAAAACATATTGATGAGTCATCGATGCATAAACCATATATCCACCAGTGGTATGCAAAACACCCTTTGGTTTTCCTGTTGAGCCCGAGGTATAAAGAATAAACAGAGGGTCTTCAGCAGACATTACTTCTGGCTCGCAATTAGCCGAAGATTTATTAATTAAATCTTCATACCAAACATCCCTACCGTCTTTCCAATCAATTTTATTACCTGTTCGCTTAACAACTATGCAGTGTCTAACATTTCCAGCAATAGTCATTGCAGCATCCGTATTTGATTTAAGAGGAATGGCCTTATTTCCTCTTACCCCTTCATCTGCAGTAATTACAATATCAGACTCACAATCATTAATGCGACCAGCAAGGGCATCAGGTGAAAATCCACCAAACACAACAGAGTGAATTGCACCTATGCGTGCACAAGCCAACATAGCGTAAGTTGCCTCTGGTATCATGGGCATATAAATAGTTATGCGGTCACCTTTTTTAGCACCAAGAGATTTTAAACCATTGGCTAATTTACACACCTCTTCATGTAATTCTTTATAAGTAATATGTTTTGATTGAGATGGATCATCACCTTCCCAAATAATTGCTGTTTGGTCAGCTTTGCTTGCAAGATGTCGATCTATACAATTTACTGAAGCATTGAGTTCCCCATCATAATACCATTTTATTCTAAAATCTTTTTGGTGATATGAAACATCTTTGACTTTAGTATAAGGCGTAATCCAGTCAATTCGGTTACCCTGCTCTTTCCAAAATTCTTCATTATTATCAAAAGATTTCGAGTAATCAGATTCATATTGG
>CAJJBG010000032.1 GCA_905182345.1 Pelagibacteraceae bacterium AG-422-B15 | reverse complement strand
GAAACTTTTGCTATGAAAGTATATCCTTCTAGAAGAAGTTGTGCGGTACCGCAGGAAGTTTTAGATTTGACTAAAGAGGGTAACGTTAAAATGATAGCAGAAGGTGAAGGTGTTGAGGGAACAGTAGGTGGAATTCCTTTTCCCAATGCAACTAAACCACTACATCATGTTTGGAATCACATTTTAAGATATAGAGGCGTCGATATTATTGGTGGAGCACCATATTATGTTGTTAATCTTGATGGCTCAATAACTAGAGGAGCAGGTGAGGCAATAGCAAAGAATTTTTGGAATCCATATACACAGGATGAAAGTGGCAAGGGCCTTCAAGGGATGCTAATGTCAAAAGTTACTCATCCACCACGTCTTGCTGATGCATCGTTACTGGTAATTGAGTCTTTAAATGGATTTAAAAACCCTAGAAGAGCTTGGGTATATTCTCCTGGAACCAGAAGAGTTAGAAGGGCACCTGATATTGCCTATGATTATCTAGGTTCAGCGTCACAAGGGCTTAGCACTGCAGATTCATTCGATGGCTTTAATGGTGCAAAAGATAGGTACAACTGGTCTGATGTTGGAACTGAATTAAAATTTTTACCTTATAATTCTTATAAATTTTACAATGCAAGTAGAGACAATGTTTTAAATACAAAACACGTAAACCAAGATTTTATGAGATATGAGTTAGTCAAAGTTAATATAGTTAGGGCAGACCTAAGGCCTGATAAAAGACATATATATCCTCATAGAGTAATGTATTTTGATGCAGATAGTCATGGTATGATTTCAGAAGAAGTTTTTGATGGCCAAGAGAAGCTAATGCATTACCGCGAACTTCCTCTTATGAATTTTTATGATGAGCCAGCCTGTTTAGCAATCCACTCTGCAACATACGATGTAACAACTGGCAGATACTTACTAAACAATGTCAGATCAGCTGAAATTAAGAAGATTATATGGAGAAGTGAAATACCCCACAAACTTGACATGTTTACACCCAATGGATTAAAGAGATTTGCTAAATAAAATCGTTGATTTATATGAATATTTAAGAACTTTACTGTCGTATTAAGCTAAATATTAAATAAATATAGATTTTTATAATTTTTTAATATAGAAAACTCATAATTAATCATTAATTATGCAAAATGCGACAAATTCTGATTCCAACATATAATCTTAAAGATAAGACTAATAAAATTGTACCCTGGGATACATCTCAGGTGCAAAAATATACTCAAAAAGATATTAGTAAAACCTCCTTAAGAGCAGCAGAGAGATTAATAGAAAAATCTGAAATAATCCCAGAGCCAATTAGATATCAAGATGTTTTAGATGAAAAGAATTGCTCACTAAAATCTAAAGTACTTAATGAGCAACTTTTAATAGCTAAGAAAAAAAGAAATTTAATATATACAATGCAACTTAGTAAGGTTGATAAGAAGCTATATGTTTTATTGGCAAATGATGGAAGATCAGGAAGAAAGTGGTTTTGGTTAAAAGAGGAAGACTTAACTAGCTCATTTATTGAAAGCTGCTTAGTTGCACTGCTAAGAAATACTGGAAAAAATATTTGTTTTATTCCATCTGGAGGCCTTGTTGAATATTTTAGAATAATAGACCATAAAATGGTTGATCAAATAATAGTCATTTATAAAAAAACAATTGGTACATTTCCATCATCAGCCTATCAAGAATATTTAGTAAAAAAAGATTCTAAAACAAAGCCATCAAGTCGAATATTAAGCACATCTCATTTGGACAACCTTGAAAATGAAAGTATCCATATAATGAGAGAAGTAATAGCTGAGGCTGAAAATCCTGTAATGTTATATTCTATAGGCAAAGATAGTGCAGTAATGTTGCATCTAGCTTTAAAAGCTTTTTATCCCAATGTGCCACCATTTCCATTGCTACATGTTGATACTGGTTGGAAATTTCAAATGATGTATGAATTTAGAGATCAAATTACTGCTAAGACAGGGATGCAACTTATTATTCATAAAAACCAAGATGGATTAGATAACAATATAAACCCATTTGATTCTGGCTCTCAAAAGCATACTGAGATAATGAAAACTGTGGCACTTAAGCAAATCTTAGACAAAATGAATTATGATGTTGCATTTGGTGGCGCAAGGAGAGATGAAGAAAAGAGTCGTGCCAAAGAAAGAATTTTCTCGTTTCGAGATGAATTTCATAGATGGGATCCTAAAAATCAAAGACCAGAAGTTTGGAATTTATATAATGGTAGAATTAATAAAGGTGAAAGTATTAGGGCTTTCCCTTTATCAAATTGGACTGAATTAGATATATGGGAATATATTTATCGAGAAAATATAGATATTGTTCCTTTATATTTTGCTGCTCCAAGACCAGTAGTAATAAGAAATGAAGGTATTTTATTAGTAGATGACAACAGATTTAAATTTGAAAAGAATGATAAGGTTGAAATCAAAAAAGTACGATTCCGAACACTTGGGTGCTATCCTCTTACTAATGCTATGGAGTCTGAAGCATCAGACCTTTCATCAATTATACTAGAGGTGTTGAATTCACGAGTTAGTGAGCGACAAGGAAGACTTATAGATAATGATGAGTCTGCCTCAATGGAAAAGAAGAAAGTAGAAGGGTATTTTTAATATGTCTTTAAAAAAGAAAATAGCTCCCTTATCAAATAAAGTTTCAGAAATAGGTAAATTTTTACAGAATCAATCGTCTTTAAAAACATTAAGATTTATTACCTGTGGAAGTGTTGATGACGGCAAAAGTACACTTATTGGTAGAATGCTCTATGAAGCACAATTAATTTTTGATGATCAAATCATATCTCTAGAAAATGATTCAAAGAAATCAGGAACACAAGGTGCAGATATTGATTTTGCTTTATTAGTTGATGGACTTGCGGCAGAACGTGAACAAGGAATTACAATTGATGTGGCCTATAGATATTTTGCTACCGATAAGAGAAAATTCATAGTTGCTGATACACCAGGCCATGAACAGTATACAAGAAATATGATAACAGGCGCCTCAACTGCAGATGCTGCCATTATTTTAGTTGATGCACGAAACGGCCTAATGACGCAGACCAAACGTCATTCATATCTATGTTCATTGATGGGAATAAAAAACATTATCCTAGCAATTAATAAAATGGATTTAATCGCGTATAAAAAAAATGACTATCTAAAAATTGTTGAAGAATATAAAAGCTTTGTTTCAGATTTTAACTTTAAGCAAGTAATACCCCTGCCAATCTCTGCACTTAAGGGAGATAATATTGTTGAGATTTCAAATAAAATGAAATGGTATGATGGCAAAACTCTAATTTCATTATTAGAGAACATAAGTATTAGTAAGAAAAAAACTAATGAGCAGCTAAGGCTGCCTATTCAGTGGGTAAATAGATTAGATTCAGAATTTAGAGGTTTTTCTGGAACAATAGTATCAGGCAAACTTAAAAAAGGAGATTTAGTAAGTGTCCTACCTAATGGAAACAAAGCAAAAATTTTAGAAGTAATTGTAAGTGGGAAGAGTGTGCCCTCAGCACAAGTAAATCAAGCAGTAACGTTTACTCTTGATAAGGAAATTGACATTTCTAGGGGCAACATGCTCGTGCCAATTGATCAACCTTGTGAAATTAGCAATCAATTTCAAGTTAAGCTAGTATGGATGAGCGATACAAAAGGACTGTTAGGCAGATCACATTTAATTAAGATTGGCCATCAAACTGCTGGTGCTCAAATTACCAATATTAAACATAAAATAAATGTTAATACGTTTGAAAAATTACCAGGAAATACACTCGAACTTAATGATATTTGTTTAGCGGAAATTAATTTAGATAAATCAATAATATTTGAAAATTATAATACAAATAGAGCCCTTGGTAGCTTTATATTGATTGATCGTGTCACAAATCAAACCTTAGCAGTGGGGATGATTAATTTTTCCCTTAGAAGATCACAAAATATTTATAATCAAAAACTAGATGTTAATAAAAAATCTAGACAAATTTTAAATGGACATAAAAGTAAAGTAATTTGGCTTACAGGCCTCAGCGGCTCTGGAAAATCTACTATAGCGAATGCGCTTGAAACAAGACTTCATGAGCAAGGCAAAAGAACTTATATTCTAGATGGTGACAATATTAGACATGGATTAAGCAAAGACCTAGGTTTTACAGATTCAGATAGAGTAGAAAATATTCGACGAATTGGAGAGGTTGCTAAGCTCATGGTTGATGCTGGTATCATCGTGCTTACAGCATTTATATCTCCCTTTAGAGCAGAACGAGATTTAGCTAGAAGCCTATTAAATGAAGATGAATTCAAGGAAGTATTCATCGATGTTCCATTAAAGATTGCTGAGGAAAGAGATCCTAAGGGGCTATATAAAAAAGCTAGAGAAGGTAAAATTAAAAACTTTACAGGAATAGACAGTGATTACGAAAAACCATTACTGCCAGATTATACCTTTAAAACTGATAAACTTACTGTTAAACAAATTGTTGAAGAGCTCCTTATCAAAGAGTTTAAAGATTGATATAGTTATCTTAATAAATTAAGACTTAATTAATAAGTAAGGGCACGTAGCTCAGTGGTAGAGCATCACGTTGACATCGTGGGGGTTGTTGGTTCGATCCCAACCGTGCCCACCATATTACAAGAATTGATTGAAATTGCTCAGTATTTTGAATAGTAATGAAACTAAAACACAGCTAGTAAATTTTAAAATAATGAAGAATAACAGTTGTTTTTTTTAGCCTGCTACTGTAAAACGACCCTTCAGAGATACTATGAAAAAGCCAAATAAAATCAGAGAAGCTAAGCTAAATAAGATGCGTTCTAGAAAGAACAATATTAGAAAGCAAAAAGTTAAGCTAAAGAGAGCCGAAGAAGCAGCTAATCCAACAACTGCAGAATAGATATATATGAAAGTAAGAAGTTCACTTAAAAATCTTAAAACAAGAGATAGAAATAATAAACTTGTTAAGCGTAAGGGCGTACTTTTTATAATTAATAAAAAGAATCCTAGAATGAAAGCCCGTCAGGGTTAATAAACAATTTCATGAATATTTTATTGATCTTATCACTATTGATAGGAATTCCATTTGGGTATACCCAATATTCAATTGCTCAAATTGAAAAAAATCATCCACCAGCAGGGCAATTTAAAAAGATAAACAATATAAATATGCATTATCAAATTACGGGTAGCGGTCCCGTTGTAGTTCTTTTACATGCACAGCCAGCCAACCAAGAACAATTCAATAAATTAAAAGAAGTTTTAAGAACTAGTTACACTGTAATTAGCATAGACCGACCAGGCATGGGCTATAGTGAAACACTAGAAGAAAAATCATCTAAAAGACTTAGCTTGCAAGCGCAAGTAGTAAGAAATCTTGTTAATGAAATTACAACTGAAAAGCCAATTATAGTTGGCCATTCTTATGGTGGTGGCTTAGCCCTGTCTTACGTTACTCAGTTTGAAGATGAAGTAGCCGGTCTAATAGTTGTAAATACAGCCTCACATGCATGGAAAAAAGGAAAACCATGGTTGCCTTTTAGAATTCTCTCTAACCCAATTTATGGAAAATTATTTGCCAATACTTATGCATCAATATATGGACAAATGACATTAGCTTCTAGCGCAGATTCAAATTTTCCAAATAACAAAGCACCAGATAATTATGCAACTGAAACAAGTGCAGCTTTAACTTTAAGACCTAAAACATTAACTTCTTATGCAACCGATGCTTTAAATTTAAGGATGGCCCTAGAGATGCAACAAACTAGTTACAAGAAAATAAATATTCCTGTAACTATTATGTTAGGGGAAGAAGATAACGTTACGCCTAATAAAGTGCATTCATTCAGACTTCATAATGATATTATTCATTCAAAACTTGTTAAGGTATCGGGAGTTGCACACAGTATTCCAGAGCTAGAACCAGGCTTGATAAAACTAGAAATTGAGAATCTATTAAAATAGAAATAATAATAAATTATTATGATTAATCCAAATTCACCCGAATGGTTTCAAGAGGCATTAGCTGTAGAACCAGAGACTTTTTCAATCGAGGTAGAAGGTGCAAAAATATCTTATTTAGCGTGGGGTAAAAAAGAAAATCCTGGAATTCTATTTGTACATGGTGGCATGGCACATGCGCACTGGTGGAGTTTTATAGCACCTTTTTTTGCAGAGACACACAGAGTTATTGCTATGAACTTAAGTGGCATGGGAGATAGTGAGTGGAGAGAAGATTATGCTTCTGAATTATGGGGCAAAGAAATTGTAGAGGTTGCAAAGCATGAAAAATTAACTAAACCAATTATAGTAGGCCATAGCTTAGGTGGGATGTGTTCAGTTGTTGCAGCATTTCAATTTAAGAAAGATTTATATGGCCTAGTTATTGTTGATACAGCAATTATGCCGCCATCTAAAATTCCTGATAAATTTGATTTTAAAATTAAGGCAAATAAAACATATAAATCAATTGAAGATGCGAAGGCCAGATTTAGACTTGTGCCATCACAAGGCGGTTCTTTAGATTTTATTATGGACTATATTGCTGATAAATCTTTAAAGCAGGTAGAAGATGGGTGGAGTTGGAAGTTTGATCCTAAATACATGAGTATTTTTACCACAGAAGGCTTTAAGGCTAGGCAAGCTATCTTAAGTGACAAGCTGGTTGCACTTGATTGTAGAGTTGCAGTGTTAAGAGGTGAGAAATCAATGCTCTTCCCTGAAAGTGCCGGCAAGTATATGCATGAGCTAACAAATAAAAAGATGCCAATTATAGCTATTCCTGAGGCTCACCACCATATAATGGTAGATCAGCCACTTGCTTTAGTAGCAGCATTAAGAGCTTTAGTCACAGACTGGGATCATTCCGTCCCAGCAAAAGCAGAATAAAAAAATTAAAAAAAATTCTATTAAAGCTGGATTTTCTGAATATTATGGCTATTTCTTAATGAGTTTATAATGAATACAGATCAACATAAAAATACATACTCCCTATTTCAAAAAATGGTCTTTAGATCAAGCATATTGATTATCCTTGTTTTAATACTTATGGCTATTTTCTTATTATAATAACAATTTAAATGAAAATTTTTATACCAAAAGAAATAAATGACAAAAGAGTGGCTGCTTCACCTGATACAGTCAAAAAGTTGATTGATATGGGGCACGAGGTTTTCATTGAATCGGATGCTGGAAAAAATTCGAATTTTAATAATGATCACTATATTAATTCTGGAGGGAAGATTTCAAACGAATCTGGTGCTGCAGAAATAATATTAAAGGTGGGAAAGCCAACTTCAGTAGAAATTTCAACCTATAAAGAAGGCTCTATTTTAGTTGCCATGCTTGATCCATATAATAATCGAGATCTAGTAGATGAAATTCGAAATAAAAATATTACAGCTTTTGCTATGGAGTTGATGCCAAGAATTACTAGAGCTCAATCAATGGATGTGCTTTCTTCTCAATCAAACTTAGCAGGTTATAAGGCGGTTATTGAAGCGGCAAATAGCTTTAATAAAGCAATGCCAATGATGATGACAGCAGCTGGAACTATTGCGCCAGCTAAAGTTATGGTTTTTGGTGCGGGTGTTGCAGGGTTACAAGCCATCGCAACTGCAAAACGTTTAGGTGCAGTTGTATCTGCGACGGATGTTAGGTTGGCAGCAAAAGAACAAGTTCAAAGTTTAGGTGGAAAATTTGTCATTATAGATAGTGATGAGCTAAAAGATGCAGAAACAGCTGGAGGCTATGCTAAGGAAATGAGTGAAGACTTTAAAAAACAACAAGCAGAATTAATTGCAAGCACATTAGCAAATCAAGATATTGCTATCTGTACAGCTTTAATTCCAGGTAAAAAAGCGCCAGTTTTAATTACTGAAGAAAATGTCAAATCAATGAAACCGGGCTCGGTAATAATTGATTTAGCAGCACAAAGTGGTGGTAACTGCACATTATCAAAACCAGGTGAAACAGTTGAAGCCCATGGCGTTACAATAATAGGTGCTACCGATTTTGCTTCTGAGATCCCACAAGATGCATCTGCACTATATGCAAAAAATTTACTAAATTTTATGGCAATACTTTTTGATAAAGAAACCAAAGAGCTAAACATTGATTGGGAAGATGAAATCATTGTTAACACAGCACTAACAAAAAAAGGTGCATTTATTCATAAGGAGTTTATTTAATGGAAGCGGCAATTGATCCTAATATTTTTAGACTAACTATTTTTATACTATCAATTTTTGTAGGTTATTATGTTGTTTGGAGCGTAACTCCAGCTTTGCATACACCATTAATGGCAGTAACCAACGCTATTTCATCAGTGATAGTTGTGGGAGGGTTGTATGCCTTAATCTCAAGTTCAGGTGATGCGTGGATTGCAAAAGGCTTTGGTTTTTTTGCAGTTGTGCTGGCATCAGTAAATATTTTTGGTGGTTTTTTGGTTACACAAAGGATGCTTGCAATGTTTAAGAAAAAACCTCAGCCAAAAAAAGAGGGTCAATAAATGTTAATTAATCTTGTTGCTATAGCCTATGTAATTTCAGGTGTTTTATTTATTACAGCTTTAAGAGGTTTGTCTTCACCGGAGACATCAAGAACAGGAAATATCCTTGGCATGACAGGGATGGCAATAGCAATTATTGCGACACTTTTTGCAACTGAAGTTATTCAAGAATTATCAAGTCGATACATAGATGCTGTCCTAGTTTTACTTGCAATTTCTATTGGTGGAATAATTGGTGCTGTTATTGCAAAACGCATTGCGATGACTGATATGCCGCAATTGGTAGCTGCATTTCATAGTTTAGTTGGTCTTGCGGCTGTATGTGTTGCAGTAGCTGCATTTTATGATCCACAGGCTTTTGGAATTTTTGATAGCAATACCAATCATATTCATACGCTTAGTATTGTTGAATTATCTATTGGTGCAGTCATTGGGGCAATTACATTTTCAGGTTCTATTATTGCTTTTGCTAAGCTTCAAGGAATTATGTCTGGTTCACCGATTGTTTTTAAAGGTCAGCATTTACTAAACTTATTAATAGGAATTATTATTATTGCTGGTGTTGTCTATCTTTGCGTACAGCAAGATCAAAATTTATTTTGGACTATTATAGCACTGTCTTTTTTAATTGGATTTTTAATCATTATTCCTATCGGTGGTGCTGATATGCCTGTTGTTGTGTCTATGTTAAACTCATATTCAGGTTGGGCTGCTGCTGGTATTGGGTTTACTTTACAAAATTCAGCTTTAATTATTACGGGTGCACTAGTGGGATCATCGGGAGCTATTCTTTCTTATATAATGTGTGCTGCTATGAACCGATCTTTTATAAGTGTTATATTGGGAGGTTTTGGTGCCGAAGTTAGTGCAGACAGTGGCACGAGCACAAAAGAACAAAGACCAGTTAAAGAAGGTAGTGCAGATGATGCAGCTTTTATTATGAAGAATGCAAGCTCTGTAATTATTGTGCCAGGCTATGGTATGGCTGTAGCACAGGCGCAGCATACCGTTAAAGAAATGACTGATAAATTAAAAGCACTCGGTGTTAAGGTTAGCTTTGCCATTCATCCTGTAGCAGGTCGTATGCCAGGACATATGAATGTCTTATTAGCAGAGGCGAATGTTGGTTATGATGACGTATTTGAATTAGAAGATATTAATTCTGAATTTGCCCAAGCAGATGTTGCTTTTGTTATAGGAGCTAATGACGTCACTAATCCAATAGCAAAGACCGATCCAACAAGTCCAATTTTTGGCATGCCAATATTAGATGTTGAAAAAGCAAATACAGTTTTATTTGTTAAACGAGGCAGAGGCCTTGGTTATGCAGGAGTAGATAATGAACTTTTTTATAGAGACAACACAATGATGCTGTTTTCAGATGCAAAGAAAATGGTAGAGGGAATCGTTAAGTCTTTATAGTGATTAACCGTAGATTTTTTTTCTAGCATTCTTACGAGAACGTCTAATATTTTCAGCTTTTTCTCTTAGCTTTCTTTGACTAGGCTTTTCAAAGTGAGAGCGCATCTTCATTTCTTTAAAGATACCTTCACGTTGCATTTTTTTCTTAAGAATTCGAAGGGCACCTTCGATATTATTATCTTTTACACTTACTTCAACTATGGGACTGCCCTCCTAAGGAACATCTATTAATTAATTGAAGGTTTTGTAACACTGACGTATAAATATGTCTACCTAATTAATATAAATAAATGACTGAAAATATCGATAAAAAGCAACTTCTAGCTGAGTTTATCAACTCTTTAACTGATAATAGTTGGTCAAATCGAAACTATTCAACTGTAATAAGCGCTAGTAGTAAAAATAAAGCTGAATGGGACAGTAATTTTCCCTTAGGTTTAGAGGATCTTACTAAATTTTTTATAGAAGATTCATTAAGTAATGTGCCCCTCCCCGAAAGAAGTAAATTTTTAGAAATGAAAACCCAAGCTAGATTGGAGTTTATTTTAACTACATATCTAAAACAATTTAATAATAAGGATATTATTATAAAATTAGTTACGTACTTTAAGACTCCAGAATTGATTTTAACATCATCAGGGTCAGTTTATCTTATTTCTAACAAATTCTGGAATTTGATAGAGGATACTTCTATAGACTTTAATTTTTATACCAAACGCTTTATTCTTATGAGCGTTATAACACCAACAATATTATTTTGGACTAAAGATGATTCTGAGGACAATAAAGATACAGAGCAATATATGAAAAAATGTTTTAAGAGATCAATGGGCTTGGGGAAAATTAAAAATAAAATTAAATCTTTTTTTTCAAAAAATACGAACTCTTAACTAATTCATAGAAAAGCATTAGTTTTCCCTGTTTAAGTTCACTCTCTAACCGCTCAGCTGCTAGACTAATACCGTTCATACAGTTTGCAAATATCATTCCTGCAAGTGGAATCATTATGTTCTAAGAAAGGAATGAATAATTTTTTTGAAATATTTTTTTAGCTTATGTGTTACGCCGATATTTAAAATAACTTCTATTTTTTATTATGCTGAGGGCTGATGGAATTAACTCAGTAATATTTACAAGGAATAAAACTAAATTTTTTGCAACTCTTCTTTTAAAAAGAGAGCTATTTGTTTCATACCAAACATTCCTGCTTTTTTTTCAGCAACAGAGTTATAGTTCGTATTAGTATTAACATCGTAACTGTAATGAATACCGCTAGTGTCTGTTATGTATTCAATACCCGCAATTTCTATATCGTTTTGTTCTAAAAACTTCTCATATGTTGTAATTTCTGAGTTTTTGTAATCTTTTAAAATCATAAATTTATTGCCATCTGGATTTGTAGGACAAAATTGTTCTTCAACATTACAAGCATCAGCAGGGCATAATTCAAAAGATTCAGACGCATCAACTTGAACTGTATAGAAAAATTTAGAATTTATAAATTCTACTCGATGAATAACCTTAGGATTTGCTTCAA
>CAJJBG010000031.1 GCA_905182345.1 Pelagibacteraceae bacterium AG-422-B15 | reverse complement strand
CCAATGATCTTATCTGCATAATAAGCTTGAGATATTTTTGTACCTAATATTTCTGAATAACCAAGATCATAACCAGCCCCCCATCCTCCAGCTATAAATATTAAGTCATAGTCAGTAAAATCAACATCATCAATAAGAAGTGAGTTATTTAATTTTTTCATTGCCTTAGTATCACTTTGAAATTTTTCATCAGATGAAGTTCTAATAAAATAAAGTAATGTTTCTGGGTCTATTGGTATTTTGCCACCTTGAGTGCTTGCAAGATCTACTTGCATGCCGCTGTTTAGAAATTCATAATAAGGAACAGTTAACTCAGAGCTTGCTACGCCTGTTGGTTTCCCTCTTGTTTCACCTGGCATATTTAATACAGCATGACTACTAGCTATAATAAGAACTTTCTTTCCATCCAAGTTATATTTCTGGCTTTCAAAATCTGGGTGAAACCCAAGTGACTTTAGTAAAAAAGGCAATACAATTGCGGTAATAATTAATATACCAAATAATGAAGTAATGGTTTTGTTTACAATTGATTTATACATAAAATTTAGTCTTTCTGATTAATGAGTTTGATAGTCTGTAGTGTAAATTTATTAATAATTTTATCATTTGAAAATTTATAATGACTAGATAGTCGATACCATGATGGAAAAGCTATCATTGCATCAAGAAATGCCTGGTCAATTAATGACATATTTTTTATTTCAGGAACTATATTTTCAAAACGTTCTCTTAATTTTATATTTGCCTCTATAAGTCCATTCATTAGTATAGATGATTTTTGAAATTTAGAAATTGTGTATGAAAAAACATATTTGTATTTATCGTAAATTTTTATTCTTTCTTTTATCAAAAAATTTATGCGATCTTGTATTTTATTTAGAATTGGTACTTCAATTATAAATTTTGATTTTAATTCAATCATGAATTTTTTGTGACATGCTTGCACTAAGCCATCCATATCATCAAACTGCCTATATACTGTTCGCAAACCAACTCCAGAATGTTTTGCTATTTGCTCTGCAGTTGGCCACTCTAAAGATTTTGATTGTAAAAATAAGTCAGTAGCGGAATTAACAATTGACGCTTGAGTTTTGACACTTCTTAAATTTCTTCCATCTTTAGTTAGCGATAAGTTATTTTTATAATCAATTTTTTTCATCCAAAACAATATATTTATTGACATATACAGTGTCAATAGTTTAATTTTAAGCTATGGACCAATTAAAATTCTTTGCCCAAGAGGCATCTTTTTTTTCAGCAATGGTTAGACCAATGCTAAGATATAAAAAAATTTCATACATTGAGCCTTTATATATAAAGGGAATTTTTTCTGATGTTTTTCGAAAAACTGGAAGCGTGCAGATGCCACAAATAGAAACAACTCAAGGAGTTATTATTCAAGATACCACTTTAATATGTGACTATTTAGAAGATAATTATCCAGAAAAATCAATGCTACCAACGTCACCAATACAATTAACAGTTTCCAGAATTATACAGGAGTTCGCTAATGATTTTATGATTCTGCCAGCAATGCATTATCGATGGAACTTTAAGCTTACAAACTGGAAAATTTGTTATTATGAGTTTGCACAAATGGCAATCCCAAGATACTTGTTTTTTTTAAAACCTATTGTTGCGGCCAACATTACACCAAAAATAGAGATGGCCTATCGCAAGATGGGTGGGTTAGATAAGGATTTTTTGCCAGAGATCGAAAAATGGTATCTAAACTTTTTAGAGAAACTTAATGTTCATTTTTCACATCACAAATATCTACTAGGAAATAAGCCCTCTATTGCAGATTGCGCCTTAATGGGACCACTGTATGCTCACTTAGGTAGAGATGCTTATCCTAAAAAAATTATGCTAAGAGTTGCTCCAAAAGTTTACCAATGGGTAAGACGCATGAATGACCCAGACCACAGTGATACTGATTATATGATAAATGACACCATACCTGAGACCCTATTGCCAATTTTAGAGTTAATATTTAAGCACCAAGGAGAAAAGACAGCTGGTATAATTAAAAAAACTAATGAACACTTGGAATCACTAACTGACGTCAATCAGTTATTAAGAAGATTTAGTGGGAAAGCTGAATTTAGACTTGGACAATATACAGGAATGCGTCCTACAGAAACACATATTGCTTGGCTACGTCAAAAAATGCTAACGGAATACGACGCCTTAGGAGAGAGTGAAAAAAAATTAGTTAATAATTTTTTAGAAAAATATAATTGGATGCAATTGTTTGATTTGCGTTTGAAAAAAGGAATTAAACGAATAAGAAACAAATATTATCATATTGATGCCGACAATGACTTTGTTGAAAAACGTGATATGAATATTAATCAGGGTGCTTTTTCTGCTGGCAAAAATTCATCCCGAGAAGTAAGAACTAATAAGAAAGTTAATTAATGAATAGAATTACTAAAATACTAAATTCAAAGTACCCGATAATTCAGGCCCCCATGGGTTGGATAGCAAGGAGTCAATTAGCTTCAGCAGTTTCCAATGCAGGTGGATTTGGCATGATTGAAACATCCTCGGGTGAAACTGAAATGTGCAAAGCTGAAATTAGAGCAATGAATGGTTTGACGAACAAACCTTTTGGTGTAAATCTTCCAATATTATTCCTTCGTGATGAAAGTATGATTAAATTGGTTGTTGAGGAAAATATTAAATTTGTAACAACCTCTGCTGGCGATCCGGCAAAATATATTCATATCCTAAAAGATGCGGGTATTACTGTTTTTCATGCAGTACCAAGTTTGGCCGGAGCATTAAAAGCTGTAAATGCTGGGGTTGATGGACTAGTTGTTGAAGGCACTGAAGGTGGTGGATTTAAAAGTCCTGAGGAAGTAGGTCTATATGTTCTTTTACAATCAATTAGAAAGCATACAGACATTCCAATAATTGCTGCCGGTGGTATTGTTGATGGCGTTGGAATGGCTGCTGCATTTGCGGCTGGTGCCGAAGGAATTCAAATGGGAACAAGGTTTGTTTCTTCAAAAGAGAGTCCTGTACATGACAATTTTAAGAATACAATTATAAATTCTGATGAGCAGGGCACTTATATTTTGAATAAGAAGTCTAAGCCGTGCATACGAGCCTTAAAAACTGAATTTACAAAAAAAATATACGACGATGGCATCATGGACATGTCGTCATTAAAAGGGATAAAAGACCTTTATTTTAATGGTGATATGAATGCAGCACCAGCATTAGCAGGTCAATCAATTGGATTAATAGAAGAAGTTAAAAGTGTTGATGATATTATTTCTAGTACAATTGATGAATTCAATACGATTTGTAAAAATATGCACTCATATATTTTTTAATAATTACTTTTTAATATAAAGAAAAAAAATGAAATTTAAAAAACAAATAAAAGGAAAATATAATGATTGAACTTTACACATCGCCAACACCAAATGGTTACAAGACATCAGTGACTTTAGAGGAGCTTCAAATTCCTTATAATGTGCATGTAATCAATTTACAAAAAGACGATCAAAAAAAACCTGAATTTCTTAAAATGAATCCAAATGGCAGAATACCTGTAATGATTGATACTGACGAAGATATAACAATTTTTGAATCAGGAGCTCAACTAATATACTTAGCAGAAAAAACTGGAAAACTTATGCCGACTGATATCAAGGGTCGCTCCCTGGTCATGCAGTGGTTGATGTTTCAAATGTCAGCTATTGGACCAATGATGGGACAAGCCAATGTATTTTTTAGATATTTTCCTGAAAAAATACAACCTGCAATTGATCGGTATCAAAATGAGGGTCGAAGACTTTTTGAAGTACTAGACGGTAGATTAAAAGACCACGAATTCCTAGCCGGAGACTTTAGCATAGCTGATATTGCAAATTGGTGCTGGGTAAGAACAAGTGCTTGGTCAGGAATAAATATAGACGGCTTGGATCACTTAAAAAGATGGAAAGAAAAATTAGAGGAACGTCCTGGATGTAAAAAAGGCGTTACTATTCCAATTGATATTATAAAGCTTATGCGTGGTAATTTAAAAGAAACCGAAGAATTTGCTAAAGGTGGATCTTCAATTATTCAAAAATAAAATAATAAACAGCCCCAAGTCAGCAGGCCTACACCAATTAACTTGCTTATAATATTTCCATAAGGAAAAACTTTTTCAGCTAACACTGCTAAGGTAATAACTAATACCCACAATAAATTCATTGTCCCATTGACAAAAAGCAAAAGCATTAAAACCCAACAACAGCCAATACAAAACATACCATTTGCTACACCAATTTTAACAATGGAACCCATGCCATCAATTTTAGTTCCCATAATATAAGACAGAGGGTTGCGGCATTTATCTAAACAGGCATTTTTCAAATTGGTAAATTGATAAATTCCAGCAAATATAATTAAACTCGCTGCGATGTGATTGCTCTTTATAATTCCCATCATGTTAACTAAATTTGAATTATGTAATGCATATTGAATGACAACAGCAATCAGTGAAAATACTATCCATAATAAAAAATATGTACTTGCAAGAATAGCAAGTTCAATCTTTGAATCGTAAACTGTTTTCATGTTCAAACGCATTTTATTGAACATATATAAAAAGCTAAAAGTTGAAGGCATCATCATTGCAAACATCATAACAATCCACATTAGGGTCATAACAATAAAATCATTGAAGCTCCAAGTATTACTCATAGGCATAGCCAGCAAACTGAATGCTTCTTGATAACCCATGGGCTTCATATATATAGAGTTTAAATAAACCCATGCACCAATAATCATAATAATAATTGGAATAATAATTAAAATATAATCTCTTGATATTTTTGGCACACATCTACTTATCAAAAATATCTCTGTAATAATAGATTAAAGTTTTCAAAGAAAAAAAAGAAGGTAATGCATGGATAAAAGTAAAAAATTCATATTAAATTTTAAATGTAATATAGGAGTCAATTTTAGTTAATATTTATTAATTATAGTTTTATTGGTTTAACTAAATATACAATTTTAAACTTATTCTTTATTGCTTCTTTTTATAATTAAAAATACTATTGCTAAATATCTGGTTATTTAGATATCTTATTTAAAATTATTTATTCATAAATTAATGGAACATATGTTAAATTTTGACTCAATATTGGACGGTACAGATGATGCAATTATAATTGTTAATGAAGAACATAAAATCATATTTGAAAATACCCAAGCTGAACAAATATTTGGAAATAATTTTAAGGGTATGCCTCTGTCTAATTTAATCCGCGATTCATCTATAATTGAAACCTATCAAAGTGTGCTCAAAAATAAAGATATTCAGAGCACAGAGTATGCTGTTCCAAATTTTTCTGATAATTTAACGATGAGGGACAATGTATTTAATGTTAAGATCTCCTACAGAGAACATAATAAGGGTGATTTTATTACAATCATTCTTAAAAACATTACCGAACAAATAAATCTTGAAAGACTGCGCTCTGACTTTATTGCAAATGTAAGCCATGAATTAAAAACTCCGATGTCAACGATAATAGGTTGCCTTGAAACGATTAAATCTGCCGCAGCTAATGATTTAAATGCACAAAAAAAATTTTTAGATATAATGAGCATTGAAGCAAATAGAATGAATCGGCTTATCGAAGATTTACTAACAATATCTAAAATTGAATCTAATGAACATATTTTTCCAACTAACAAAATCAATATTTTAGATACAGTTAATCAAGTAGTACAAAATTTAGATAAATCTGCAAAAAAAAGAAATATTATATTTAAGATTAATTCTTCAGATCAAAGTTATTTTATATTAGGTAACAGTGATGAGTTGATTCAAGTATTCTCAAA
>CAJJBG010000030.1 GCA_905182345.1 Pelagibacteraceae bacterium AG-422-B15 | reverse complement strand
TTTTGGGAGAGATCATCTAGCTGAAATCTATATTAAAGAATTAGAATTTATTAAGTAAATTAATTTAAAATAGCTAAAATTGCCTCAGTAGGTATTGAGTTGCTATCTGGAAAATATTTTAATCTCTTCTCTAAAATTAAAGATTATACGCTCTTTAAAATGATGAATGGCATAGATTAGTAGACCTAGAACAATTAAGTTTTTAAATTCATTTATGTATGATAGAAATCTTAAATATATTTAAGAATATTGCAAACAATCATATAACCCAGAATAAGCCAGCTAGTAACAAATAAAATAAAACGTAATGGTACAAAATTAAATGTTATTTGCACTATTGAGTGAAGCAATCTGATAATGACATAAGCCCAGGCTAGTTGAACCATAAGAGGCTCAATACTATTAATAATTGCTATTGATAAAGCAGTCACATAGAAAACAACAGGCTGTTCAAATAAATGATTATAATTATCAGCTACTCTTTCAGTCCAAGGTGGCAACAATCCCTTAAGATCTTTTGTATGCGCTGCAGTTTGTGGATGCTTCATGCGTAAGAAATAAAATCTGGCTGGAGCCATTATCATAGCAATAATAAATGTCCAAAAAGCTAAAGTAAGTACAGGTAATAAAATTGAGATTTGTTGCATAATAAATCTTACTCTACCGTCACTGATTTTGCAAGGTTACGTGGCTGATCAACATCATTGCCTTTTTCTACAGCCGTATAATATGCCAACATTTGAATAGGCACTGAATAGATTAAGCCTTCAATAGTTGTATTGATATTGGGCAATCTAAATATATTCCAAATATTATCTGATTCTGCCTTTAAACTTTCTTCATCAGTAATCATTAGTATTTTACCACCACGAGATATAGCCTCTTGAACATTAGAAATGGTCTTATGAAAAAGTGGTCCTGGTGGAACAATACATACCACTGGTAAGTCTTTTTCAATCAAAGCTAGGGGTCCATGTTTCATTTCTCCAGCTGGATATCCTTCAGCATGAATATATGAAATTTCTTTAAATTTTAATGCACCTTCTAATGCCAGTGGGAATGAAGTTCCACGACCTAAATACATGACACCTTTAGCAGCAGCCATAATTGGGGCCAATTCTTTTAATTTATACGAACGCTTAATTGCTTCTTCTATAAATTTAGGCGCCTCTAAAAGTTCTTTACAAAAAATCTTATTTTGGACATTGGAAATTGAGTTGTTCTCAGTTCCAAAATGAATAGCTAAAGATAAAAGTGCAGCAACTTGTGCCGTAAATGCTTTTGTTGAGGCTACCCCAATTTCTGGACCTGCCTTTGTAAATAGAGAATAATTACTTTCGCGGTCAATTGAGCTATTAACTACATTTACAATACTAAGTGTTGTTGCTTTTTTATCTTTTGAATATTTTAATGCTGCCAATGTATCTGCAGTTTCACCAGATTGAGAAACAAAAATACATAGTGTCTTAGAATCTATTAAGGGGTTTCGATACCTAAACTCAGAGGCCATATCACATTCAACAGAAATTTTAGCATGTTGCTCAAAATAATACTTAGATAATAAGCAAGAATAATAAGCGGTACCGCAAGCTATAAGGTAAATCTTACTAATATTGCTTAAGTCAATATCAAGATTTTCTATCTTAATTATTTGCTTATCATAATCTATAAACTGCCTAATGGTATCACCAACCGCTCGAGGTTGTTCATGGATTTCTTTTTCCATAAAGTGTGAGTAGCTTCCCTTACTTACTTCGTTATCAGTAATATGATGATCTTCAAATGGTCGGTTAGTAAGATTATTTTTTGAATCAAAAACCTCAATATTATCTGACCTTATAATTACCAAATCACCATCTTCTAAGTAGCAAATTTTTGTTGCCAATGAAGTCAGAGCTAATGAGTCTGAGCCTAAGAAATGACTCACTCCATTGGTGCCTGCAACTAGTGGACTTCCATTTTTTGCCCCAATTACTGTACCTACTAAATCTGTAAAAATAATAGCAAGTGCATATGAGCCTTTAAGTAACTTTATTGTTTCTTTGACTGCCTCTAAGTGAGGTTTACCATTGTTCAAAAAATTAGTAATTAAAGCAGTTATAACTTCAGAATCTGTATCTGATAGAAATTTATAGCCTGTTTTAAGTAATTCATTTTTTAGTTCACTCGCATTTTCAATAATACCATTGTGCACTAAGGAAACTTTTGATGATGAGTGTGGGTGAGCATTTCTATCTGATGGCACTCCATGAGTGGCCCAGCGGGTATGACCAATACCAGTTAACCCGTCTATAATATTCGCATCTAGAGATTTTATTAAGTTGGACAGTTTGCCTTGTGTTTTTCTCTCAAAAATTTTTGATTCATTTTGTAATGAAATGCCTGCAGAGTCATAGCCCCTATATTCTAATCTTTTTAAACCTGAGATTATCTTAGCTGATACAGACTCATTTGAAGCAATTCCAATTATTCCACACATAATTTATTTTCTTTTTAATCTTTTAGACCAATTTTTAATTTCTATTTGATGCGCTCTTTCAACACCAAGCGCACCTTGAGCCACATTTTTTGTTATAACTGAGCCAGACCCAATATATGCATTTTTTCCAATTTTAACTGGTGCAACTAAAGATGAATTAGACCCTATGAATGCATTATCACCTATTTCTGTGATAAACTTATTTTTGCCATCATAATTACAGGTAATTGTACCAGCACCAATATTTACATTTTTACCAATTATTGCATCGCCAACATATGAAAGGTGGTTAACTTTTGAACCCTTCCCTAATTTAGATTTTTTAATTTCAACAAAATTTCCTATTTTAGCATTATCGCCTATTACACAACCTGGTCTGACTCTAGCGTTAGGTCCGATAGCAACGGCCTTGCCTATCTTACAGTCTTCTAAGTTAGAGAATGGATGGATTACTGAATTATTACCTATAATTACTTTAGGCCCAATAAATACATTTGGATAAATTGTAACATCCTTTCCAATTTTGGTGTCTTTTGAAAAATATACTGTAGCAGGATCAACAAGAGTAACTCCTTGCTTTAAGAACTTTTCTCTTAAGTTATCTTGCATAGCAATTTCAGCGCTCGCAAGTTCTGTTTTATTATTAATTCCCATAAATTCTTCTTCTTCGCCAAATATTACTTTTGTATGATATTTTGAATTAAAGGCAAGTTTAAAGACATCCGTTAAATAAAACTCTTTTTTAGAATTATTATTCTTAATTTTGGGAATAAACTTAATAAGAGCTTCTGCATTTAGACAAAAAATACCTGAGTTACACTCTACTGGCTGAGTATCTTTTTTAAATTCTTTAGCTTCTATAATTTCTTTTACTAAATTATTTTGAATTACGAGTTTACCATAATTATTCTTTTCTAGTTTCTTAAATGCTAATATCTTTATCTCTTTTTTAGATTTTAAATTAATCAATTTTTTAAGAGATGAAATATTAATCAAAGGCACGTCTGCATATAACATAAGAACACAGTTATCATTTTTATTGATATTTTTTAAACAAGCCTTAATAGCATCTGCTGTTCCTAATTGTTTTTTTTGAACTACATAAGTTATATTGGTTTTTAAATTTTCTTTTGGAATTTGAAATAACTTGTTTACCACAACTATAATTTTATTTGATTTTAGTTTTTGACTTGTATCAATTACGTGTGACAGCATTGACTGATTAGCAATTGGATGAAGTACTTTGGATCGAGATGAACTCATCCTAGTTCCTTTGCCTGCTGCTAATATAATAGTTGTTAATTTTTTCATTGGATTTTTTTATGAAAATAATGAATAAAGGATATAATGTATCTTAAATAATTATTTCAGAAATTTACCTATAAATATGAGTATTACCAATAAAACAATGATGCTATTTGATCTGGATGGCACCCTAGTTGATACTGCCCCAGATTTTAGAAATTCTGTAAACTATATGCTTGAGCAATACGGTGAACAACCGGTGACCTTGGAGGACATAAGAGATTGGGTTGGCTATGGTGGACGTGAATTAATTAAGAGAACTATGCTGGCAAAAGATATTCAATTTGATAATGCGAAGCTTGATAAAATGCTAGATTTATTTTTAAGCCACTATACTCAGAATATTGATGACGAGAGTAAGTTGTATGACAGCGTAAAAGAAACATTGGTGTTCTTAAAAAATAATAATGTAAGGCTATCAGTTTGCACAAATAAAGATGAGACACTTAGTAAGACACTATTAGCCAAATTAGAAGTATTAGATTTATTTGATTATTTAGTTGGTGCACATACTTTTCCAAAACGTAAACCAGATCCAATGCCAATACTCAAAACCTTAGAATTTTTTGGTGCAGAGAAAAATGATGCCGTCATGGTTGGTGATAGTATAACTGATCTTAAGGCTGCACGAGGCGCTGGAATACCTATTGTTTTAGTTGACTATGGCTATACTGATAACAAAGATATTTACAATAATGCTGATTTAGTTATAAGTAATTTTTCTTATTTAAAAGAGTTAATCAGGAGTTCATAAATGACCATAAGTTTCGAAAATAAAGTTGTAATTGTAACCGGTTCTGGTGGCGGCTTAGGTCGATGTCATGCCCTTCAGTTTGCCCAACGTGGTGCAAAATTAGTAATTAATGATCTAGGAGGAGCAGTTGATGGTTCTGGTGGCTCAAGTGAGGCAGCTGATAAAGTCGTTCAAGAAATTAAAGATATGGGTGGCGAAGCCATCTCAAATGGATCTAGTGTAACTGACAAAGCTGGCGTTCAAAAACTAGTTGATGACACAATGAATGCATATGGTCGAATTGATGTTCTAGTTAATAATGCTGGAGTTCTAAGAGATAAGTCTTTTGCAAAAGTAACTTTAGATGACTTTGAATTTGTTGTTGATGTTCATTTAATGGGTTCGGTTTACTGTACTAAAGCAGTATGGCCGATTATGGCTGAGCAACAGTATGGGAGAATTGTAATGACATCTTCCTCATCAGGTGTATTTGGAAACTTTGGTCAAGCCAACTACGGCTCAGCAAAGCTGGGTGTTGTAGGTTTAATGAACACTTTAAGAATCGAAGGTCAAAAAAATAATATTAGAGTAAATTCACTAATTCCAGTTGCTGCAACTAGAATGACTGAAAACCTTGGCATGCCTGAAGAAGTACTTAAACAATTAAAACCTGAAAGTGTATCTCCTGCCGTAC
>CAJJBG010000029.1 GCA_905182345.1 Pelagibacteraceae bacterium AG-422-B15 | reverse complement strand
TCAGAGGGTTTCATCCGCATCATGTGTTGTATAGGAGTTTCTCCTTTTACTAATTCATCTAGTTGATGCTGAGCAAAGAAACCTACTTTTAATTTATTTGATTTATCATATTCGCCATCTATCAATTGAATGCGATCAGCTATTAATTTAGATAAAGTAGACTTGCCTTGACCATTAGCCCCAAGTAAAGCGATGCGATCGTCTTGATCTAGTCTAAGATTTAAATTTTTTAAAACTGGCTTACCATCATACCCTACACTTCCATTGTCTATAGAAATCAATGGCGGTGGCAATTCTTTAGAAGTGTTAAATTGAAAGGCAGCAACAGCATTTTCAGATAATGCAATTATTGGTTGCATTTTTTCTAATTGCTTCATTCTTGATTGAGCTTGCTTCGCCTTTGAAGCTTTAGCTTTAAAACGATCAACAAAACTTTGGATATGAGCTCGCTGATTGTCCTGTTTTCTTTTTAATGATTGAAGTTGTTCAAGTTTCATGCGTCTTTCAGCATCAAACTGATCATAATTACCTGTATAGTAATTGAGTTTTTTATCCGTCAAATGAAGTATTCCAGTTACTGCGCGATTCAATAGCTCTCTGTCATGAGATATAACCAATACTGTATTTTTATATCTTGCTAGGAAATTTTCCAGCCACACAGCTCCTTCTAAATCAAGGTAGTTTGTAGGCTCATCAAGTAACAATAAATCAGGGTTAGAAAAAAGAACTCCGCCTAAGGCAACGCGCATACGCCATCCACCAGAAAATTCATGGCATGGTCTTTTTTGTGCTTCATTATCAAAGCCAAGCCCTGATAAAATAATAGACGCACGCGCTTCAGCTGAGTACGCATCTATATCAACTAAACGTATTTGAATTTCAGCAATTCTATTAGGTTCTGTAGCAACTTCTGCTTCAGCAAGAAGACTGGTTCTTTCTTTGTCTGCCAGCATAACAGTTTCTATCAAGCTATCGTCTGTAGCAGGAGCCTCTTGTTCCACTCCACCAATTCTAAAATAGCTAGGTAATTCGATTAAGCCACTATCTTGAGTCCACTCTTTTCTAATTAACTTAAACAAGCTTGTTTTGCCAGTTCCATTGCGACCAACAATCCCTACTTTATGTCCCGTTGGTATATTTACCGAGGCTTCTGTAAAAAGTGTAGTGCCACCAATAGCAAAGGATAGTTTTTTTATATTTAACATATTTAATATTAATAAAATTAATGACTTCCAAAAATACCTGTTTTGATTCCATAGTCAGCAGCTAGTGCATAGTTTGGATCATCATCACTATCAACAATTAAGTGGCCAGCTTTTGATAATAAAGCATGACAATCTCGACTAAGGTGACGAAGTTGTAAAGTTTTGCCCAAAGCCTCGTATTTAGTAGCTAACATTTCAATTGCTTGAAGGGCCGACTGATCAACAACTTGAGAATTAGCAAAATCTACAATAACATTGATAGGGTCTTCATTTGAGGTAAAAATTTCATTGAAGCCTTCGATTGAGCCAAAAAATAATGGTCCCTCTAATTCATATATTTTTATTTTACCGTCATTAGATAAAGTTGATTTTGCTTTAATGTGTTTTGCTGTGTTCCAGGCGTACGTAAGGGATGCAAATATAACACCAACAACTACGGCAGTTGCAAGGTCTGTTGCTACCGTTACTGCCGTTACTAAAATAGTTACAAAAGCATCTGTTTTAGGAACTTTTCTTAAAATTAAAATTGATCGCCATGCAAATGTTCCAATTACAACCATAAACATAACACCAACAAGTGCTGCTAATGGGATTTGCTCTATTATAGGACTAGCAACAAGAATAAATAAAAGTAAAAATAAAGCTGATGCAACTGCAGCAAAACGTGTGCGGCCTCCAGAATTAACATTGATCATTGACTGGCCTATCATTGCACAGCCTCCCATGCCACCAAAAAAGCCTGTTGCCACATTTGCCACACCTTGTGCAACTGACTCTTGACTAGCGCCACCTCTTTTACCAACCATTTCACCTACAAGGTTTAAAGTTAAGAGACTTTCTATTAATCCAATCGCAGCCAAAATAAATGCATATGGTAAAATTATTAAAAATGTTTCACTGCTTATCGGCACTTGAGGTATATGAAAATCTGGAAACCTTCCAGCAATGGATGCCATATCGCCAACTCGTGGTACATCAATACCAAAAAAAATGACTACAGCAGCAACAATACTAATGCCCATTAGAGGTGCTGGTATTAATTTAGTTAATTTTGGTGTTAACCAAATAATAACCATGGTTAAAATAACTAAAGATAACATGATTAGTAATGGCATGTCAGACAGCCATGCTGAATCATGGCGACCTGAAATTTTAAATTGTTCGAGCTGTGCTAATCCAATTACAATAGCAAGACCATTAACAAATCCTAACATCACCGAGTGAGGCACTAACCTTATAAACCTACCCCAGCGTAAAAAACCGAATATAATTTGCATTACTCCCATTAATACAACGGTTGCAAATAAATACTCAACACCATGCAATGCCACAAGTGAAACCATTACAACAGCTAGTGCCCCTGTTGCGCCCGATATCATGCCTGGACGCCCTCCAATTAATGCGGTTATTAGGCCGACTATAAATGCTGCATATAATCCAACTAATGGATTAACACCGGCAACAAAAGCGAAAGCAATTGCTTCAGGAACTAAGGCTAAGGCAACGGTTAGCCCAGCTAATAATTCAATGCTTATACTGGAACTAGATAATGGGAATATGTTAGAAAATAAATTGTTATCTTGATTTTTCATATTGAGAATTTTAAATAAAAATCAGAAAAATAATCATTATTAAAAGTATTAACAATAAAAAATATTTTATGTATCAGATTTATGTTTTGTTTAACCTTAATTCATAGAGTGTCAATAATAAGTTTATAGAATTGAGTGCTGGAATAAGGAAAAAAATCTTGATAAGATGCAACAATACGACTAAATACCTATCATAATAGACCTAGAATTATTTCAATGAACGATTTTAAAACACCAAAAAATGGAAACGACATGATGCCATTTTACTTTGGGCCCAGATCAATGGGTGAAAAATTAAGTGGCTGGTATAACGATGTTACCATGCTTGTTATTCCTTATCTAACTGACGATAAGCTTCTAAAGTCTATAATTCCTGAGCCATTCAAGTTATTAGATGATCCAATCATAACCGTTACTTATGCTTGCAATAAAAACATCGATTGGTTGGCAGGACGTGATTACAATCTTATATCGGTAAGTGTCAAAACTAAATTCGATGGCGTGCGTGATAATGAGATTGGGACATTCAATCTAGTTATGTGGGAAAACCTTACTGATCCCATTTTAACAGGAAGAGAACTTCAAGGAATTCCAAAAATTTATGCAGACATACAAAACCACCAGTTAACCGATGGCGTCATTAGCACTAATGTCTCTCATTACAATAATTCTATTTTAGATATGTCTATAACCAATATGTTTCAGCTAGACGCAAACATGGTAACTGTTATTAGTGATAGCGAAAAAAACTTAAAGTCTTTTGGGCTAAGATATATTCCAGATGTTGATATTACAAATCCTCCCCTACTAGTTGAGCCAATTCTACATACCTCACAGAATTTTTTTAAAGAAATACATCTTGGCAACGGCTCTGTGAATTGGCATGCATCAAGCTGGGAAAAGAATCCTACTCAAGCACATATTGTTAATAAGTTAAAAGAACTTCCTATTATTGAATATAAAGATTCTTATTACATTAAAGGTTCAGCAAATTTGTTTGTACTCGATAAACCTTCAGTGTCTCTTAAATAACAATGTCTTCAGCGAAAATTAAAAAAATATGTTTTATTGGAGCTGGAACTATGGGTTGTTTTAATTCCTTACTTGCTTCAGTTGCTGGGTATGAGTGTACAATTTACGATCAATCAAATGAAGTATTAGAAAATAGAATCGATAGTCAAAAAATGATTGCTCAATATTTGACTCAATCAAATTTTTTTAATGGTAAAGATACCAACGCAGCAATTCTTAAGATAAAAAATAGTGATAATCTAAAATCTGCTTTAGAAAACACTGATCTTGTGAGTGAGTCAATACCAGAAGATTTAAACTTAAAAATAAAAGTATTTAATCAAATTGAAACTATGATTAGTAAAGGGACAATTTTAACAACAAACACATCTACTTTATCAATTGAGAAAATAAGTAGAGGTTTAGATCCGAACACTAAGTTTGCTGCCTTGCATTCATATTTAGGCTCAAAATTGATTGATATAGTTAAAGGTGCTCACACATCAGATAACACTGTTAGTTCATTAGTTGCTTACGTTGAAAGCATAGGCAGTATGCCGTTAGTTCTAAATAAGGAACACCCAGGTTATGTAGTTAATTTTATGCTTGGTGGTCTGCTAACTCAAAGTCTTTTAATGGTGATCGAGGATAAATACACTATTCAAGAAATTGATGCCGCTTGGAAGAGTTTAAATATAAGTCAAGTGGGTCCATTTGGGATGATGGATATGTTTGGCTTAGATATTGTAAAGCAAGCATGGCAAGAAAAAGAAGTTGATTCATTCCATATCATGCATCAAAACAAAATCGTTAAGTTATTATCTGAATATACCGACAATAGTTATTTAGGATTAAAAACTGGAAGAGGTTTTTATAATTACAGCAATATAGATTTTGGACATGAAAAATCTAACTTTGATAAAATTCAAAATGATCTGTGTATTGGAATAATTGAAACTGCGATTGTTTTATCAAATAGAGAAATAGTTGATAAGAAACAAATCAATGAGGCGTGGATTATTGGCACTACTTTATCTAAAGGTCCATTTGATTTCTTAGATGAAATTGGTTTAGTAAAATTCTTAGAAAGCTATGAAGAGTGGGTTTCTAGAGATTATGTTTCAGGAGAATTTTATTCTATAGTAAAAAATTACTCAGAAAAAAACTTATAAAAATAACTCTAAAAAAGTAGTCAATCCATTTTTGGTAGACCAAACATTCCTTTGCCTCTCCAAAGTACAAAAGTTAAAATTGCTTCTTTATGTGTAATCATAGAATGACTTTGCCAACTATGATGCATTTTTGTTTCATTGGGGTTTAATAAGATGTCCTCTTCTTTTGTTCGAAAGATAGCATTGCCTCCTAGATTTAAATATATTTCTTCAGCCTCATGACTGTGCCAATCATAATCTAATCCATTTCCCCAATAACCTATGAAACCTCTAAGTTGAGTTGATTTAAAATGCCCCTCGGGTC
>CAJJBG010000028.1 GCA_905182345.1 Pelagibacteraceae bacterium AG-422-B15 | reverse complement strand
GATTCCCAAGTCTTGGCATTGTTTTTGGGCAGTAACCAAAGCCTTATTAAAGCCGGCAAAGTAATAAGAATTTACCTGGATATCAAAAAATTCTGTAGGCTCAATCGAGACTATATCTTCATTAGTTTCAGCATACTCTTGAGCAAGGAGCTGTTGGTTGGCTTTGATAATTTCTATTTGATATTCATCACCACTACGGAACCATTTGAGAAAAGTACTTACTGGGTATTCTCCAAAATAAACTAGCGCAGTGTGGCCATTCATGAAGGGTCGCACTGAAACCAATTGTCCCGTGGTGTAGCCTTGGTCTGCTGCATTAGACAAGTTTTGCAATTTATATGGCAAGTATTTTTCTATGATTGGAGTAAAATCATTCTGAGCCTCAGTATAAATTCTGGTTATCCATACTGCTGAAGCACAGTCATTTTTACTTAAAATAACAAAAACATCATCACCATGTGTGACATTACCATGATGCCTAACAGTTATATGATCGCGATCAAATTCTGTAACCCAACCATCATCTGGAATTGGACCACCAGCATAGGCTGAATAGCCAATAAAGACTGAAAATATGACTAAAACAAACAGCAAAGATTTAAGAAAACTAGGTTTTCTTGATTTCTTGCTTGGCTGCGTGAGAGGTATAGTCGGGTTGAGGATGAGTGTTCGCTCATTTTGATAATAGCGAGAGTTGATATAATGAGGCTTGTTCAAAGTTATGAATCCTTTCGATTTGAGATTGATTCGTCATTTATAGTAAAATATTTTGGCTTTAATTAGTCTGGAATATGGCGTAATGATGATTGATAACAATTATACTATTTATGTCCAAACTATCTAATCCACCACAGCCAAAAAAAATTCCAAAGACACTCTCAGCGCATGGCGATGACCGTGTTGATGACTACTATTGGTTACGTGATGACACACGAAAAGATCCAGAAGTCATTAGCTATCTGGAGGCAGAAAATCAATATTTAGAAGATTGGTTTGCTGTCAATCATGATCGGCGCCAAGAGATCTATGAGGAGCTTGTTAGTTATATTCCTGCTAAGGAAGTTTCCATGAAAATCAAACATGGAGATTATGTATATTTTTCAGAAATGCAATCTGACCAACAGTACAAAACTTACTTTAGAGAACGGCATGGAAAAAAAGAAACTATTCTGGAAGTTAATAAATTAGCTGAAGGTTATGATTATTTTAATATTGCTGCACTTACACCCTCATCAGATAATCTAATGATTGCCTATGCCGAAGATTTATCTGGTCGGCGTGAATATAATATTAAAATTAAAGATTTAAAATCTGGGGCAATTATTGATAGCACTATTCAAAATAGTTCTGGTAGCACCGTTTGGAACAAAAGCAACACAGCTATTTATTATGCCCAAAAAGATCCGGTTACTCTTATTGAGAATAAAGTATTCAAACACATCATTGGTACTGACCAAAATACAGATGAACTAATCTATGAGGAAAAAGATGCAGAGTTTCATTTGGGCATCTACGAGTCACGTACTAAAAAATATTTAAATATTGATATCAGTAAAACTGAAGCTTCAGAAACCTGGTTATTAGATTTGGAGAATGAAGGCAGTAAGCCTTTTTGTGTTCTAACACGATCTGACAAGCATCTTTATTCAGTAGAAGATACGCCTGAATGTTTTTATGCTATTAGTGATGCCAATGATAAGAAGAATTTTGCATTAATGAAGTTCAACCATGCGCAACTGAATGATTATAGTAATTGGGAAACGGTTATTGAGCACGATGAGCAGGTCTTGATTGAAGATTTTGTTGCCTATCCAACATATATTTATTTAGAAGTCCGCGAAGATGGCTTACCAAAAATCCTAAAAATGCACCGTGATACGCTTGAGAAGAGCTATATAGATTTTAGTGAACCAGCCTTTAGTTGTTATCTAGCAACAAATAATGACTATCTAACAGAAGAGTTTTACTATGGGTATTCGAGTCCAAAAAAACCAAGTTCAGTATTCAAAGAAGTTATTGCATCGGGGATAAGTGAATTAGTGTGGCAGCAAGAGGTAAGTAATTATGATGAAACATTATATGAGGTAGAGCGCCTTAAGATTAATGCCCGTGATGATACTAAGGTACCAGTTTCTTTGGTTTATAAAAAAGGTACTGATTTAACGAAGGCTCCAATACTTGTTTATGGCTATGGTTCATATGGGATTATAATTGATGCTGCATTTCGAACCTCAATTTTACCATTACTAAATCGTGGCTTTATATTTGCAGTTGCCAATATCAGGGGAGGTTCAGAAATGGGTCGGCAATGGTATGAAGATGGTAAGATTTTAAACAAACTAAATACTTTTTATGATTTTATTGATGTTACCAAAGCTTTAATTCAACAAGGCTATGGCAACTCTAAGAATGTCTATGCTATGGGTGGTAGTGCTGGCGGCTTATTAATGGGCGCTGTTATTAATATGGAGCCAGAATTATATACTGGTATCATTTCAGCCGTCCCTTTTGTTGATGTGCTAACGACCATGTCGGATGAATCTATTCCGTTAACTACTTTTGAATATAAGGAGTGGGGCAACCCAGCCAACAAAGATGAGTATGCATATATTAAATCCTACTCACCATACGATAACATTAAACCAGCTAATTACCCATCAGTTCTCGTAACTTCTAGTTTGTATGATTCTCAAGTTCAATATTATGAACCAGCAAAATACGTTCCAAAACTTCGAGAAAATAGTACCTCACAAAACCCAATACTAATGAAAATGAATTTAGTGGGCGGACATGCTGGAAAAAGTGGGCGACTTAATGCACTTGAAGAAAGCGCATTGGACAATGCTTTTTTAGTTAGTTTAGTGACGAATTAAACTAAACTATAGATTGCAATAAAATGTAAGATTGCAGCCACAATGACCAATATATGAAAAAATTCATGAAACCCAAAAGTGTCTGGAGCAAGTTTGGGAAATCTAAAACCATAAGCTGCGGCGCCAACGGTATACACAATGCCCCCTGTCACCACTAGAATAATTTTTATCGCACTTAAAGACGCAATTAAAATAGGGATAAAAGGTAGCGCAACCCAACCTGCGGCCAGATAAATGGCAGCGCGGAGAATTCTATGAATTTTAGAAAAGAAAATAGCTTGGATAATGCCAATAGCAGCCACGCTCCAAATGATGATCAATAAGTTAAGACCACTCTCCTTAGGCAGTGCTAACAAGCAGATGGGGGTGAAGGTGCCAGCTATCATTAAGAAGATTCCACTATGATCAAGTTTGCGTAAATACTTTTTGATCTCAGCAGTTGCACGTTTGCGGTGATACAGCGCACTAAAGCCAAACATAGATAAGATTCCAATTGAATAAACTGAGGTTGAAATCACTTCAGTTGAATTATTGCTTTGGTAGATCAATAGCGCACAAGCAAATATGGAAACAAAAAACATAATGTGATGGCTGACGCCACGTAGTGTTGGTTGAATCAATCTTGCATGCACAATAAAAGCATAATCAATTTTACTTGAAATGCTATAAATTTAGTGGCTATCTAGATCTTTTTTAACATCCTCATGATCACCCACAACGATATGATGCTTACTTTTGGTGACATATCTATCTAAAATAGGCACTAGGAGCAGAGGCAATAAACCACCTAAAACAATTCCAAGTGCTGCGGATTTTAAGTGTGGATCTAGAGAAGCAGCAATAAAGTCAGCAACGACGTGAGCGATGACAACACCAAAAATTCCCGCAATATAGCCATTAGAGGCCACTTTTAGTAAGCGGTTAATGCTCCAACCAAAATAGAATCCAAGTAGAGGTATGATGGTATGCACTAGGCCAAAGACAAAGCCTCGAAGCCAGTCTTTATCTTGTAACCATATTATATCTTCAATTAAATGTTCCATCAAATTTCCTCTGTAAATTTTAATAATGTTATGTTATAACATAACATATGAATAATAGTCAAATTGTTTTAAGTATAATTTCTAAATCTAAAAAACCTCTAACGGCGTATCTAATTTTAGAAAAATTTCAACATATAAAAAAAGTACAGCCAATGGCAGTTTACCGAGCACTTAATAAATTAATTGAAGGTGGGAAAATTCATAAGTCTAATCAAAATAAAACTTTTATTTTATGTAACCATGATCATACTGAAATACATAATCCCTCTATAGCAATTTGTAAAAGCTGTGGTGATACACAAGAACTTATATCCAATGCTTTTGCTAATATTTTCAGCAAACTCTCTCTTAAGAATTTTGATTTTAAGAATTTTGATTTAGAAGTTTCTACTTTATGTAAGAAATGTATTAGTTAAAATATTTTATGATAATTTTTTCATAAATTTCAGCTAGATTCTGTATATCTTTAACTTCAACATGTTCATCAACTTGATGGGCTGTCTCACCAATTAATCCAAACTCAGCAACTTCACAGTAATCTTTAAAGAAACGTGCATCCGAAGTACCCCCAGTTGTTCCAAAAACTGAATCTAAACCGGTCACCTCATCAACTGCTGCTTTAATTTTTTGAGTGAAAGCACTTTTCTTATTAAGAAATGGATTTGCAGAGTTGCGAAATTTAATTTGCGACTGATATTTTGAACCAGATAATTCTTTATCAGCAATATCAGAAAGAATTTTTTTTAACCCAGCCTCATTTTGTAAAACATTGTAACGAATGTTAAGTTGAGCTGTTGCAGTTTGCGGCACAACATTATCTGCAGTATTATCTGCATCAATTTTTACAATCTCAATATTTGATGGTGGAAAATCTTCAGTACCTTCATCAAGCTTTAGATTAATAATATTATTCAATATTTTGGTCAGAGCATCAATTGGATTGAGTGTCCACTGAGGATAAGCGACATGGCCTTGAAGACCTTCAATTTTAATGTTGGCTGTTAAACTGCCACGACGTCCAATCTTAATCATCTCACCAAGTTGTTTTGGACAAGTTGGCTCACCGACGATGCAGGCATCAATTTTTTCACCATTTTTTGTAATAGCTTCTAAAACTTTTTTAGTGCCATTAATTGCAGGACCTTCTTCATCATTGGTAATGAGTAAACTTAATGTTCCAGTAAATTTATGGGCATTGATAAAATTGCTTGCTGCCGCAGTAAAGGCTGCAATTGCTGACTTCATATCAGCCGCACCACGCCCAAAAAGCTTGCCATCTTTAATAACTGCTTCAAATGGATTGTGAGACCAAGAATCTGGATTACCAACAGGCACGACATCAGTGTGACCACCAAAGCACAAGTGAGGCGAACCCTCGCCATAACTGGCATAGAGATTATCAACGGACAAAGTCCCCTCTTCCGCAAAAGGCATCCGCGTACAGCGAAAGCCAATTTTTTCTAAATGGGTTTGGAGTTCTTGTAAAACCCCAGCATCATTAGGAGTTACACTTGGGCATGCAATAAGTGATTTTGTTAGTTCTACTGGATCAATAATTACCGATGTAGACATTCAGATTTCCTATTCTCTTAATAGATCGTTAATAGAAGTTTTAGATCGTGTTTGTGCGTCAACAGTTTTTACAATCACTGCACAATACAAACCTGGTTTTGAAGAATCTTTATTAGGTAAATTACCAGGAACCACTACCGAGTAGGCTGGGACTTCGCCAAATATTATGTCACCAGTTTCTCTATTTACTATTTTTGTTGAAGCGCCAAGATAGACACCCATGGAGAGGACTGAACCTTCACGTACAATCACACCTTCAGCAACTTCTGATCTTGCGCCAATAAAACAGTTGTCTTCAATAATTACAGGGCTTGCTTGTAATGGTTCGAGCACACCACCAATTCCTACGCCACCAGAAAGGTGACAGTTTTTACCAATTTGAGCACAAGAACCGACGGTCGTCCAAGTGTCGACCATAGTTCCTTCATCTACATAGGCACCAATATTTACAAACGACGGCATCAGCACGCAATTCTTACCAATAAATGAACCTTTTCGCACAACGCCGTTAGGTACCATTCTAAATCCAGCTTTTGACCACTGATCATGATCCCATTCAGAAGTCTTACCCTTTACTTTGTCAAACCAAGTTGTGTAGGGACCACTTAATAATTGATTATTGTTAATACGGAATGATATTAAAACAGCTTTTTTAATCCATTCATTTACAATCCAGTCGTCACCAATTTTTTCTGATACTCTAATTTCCCCACTATCCAAAGCAGCAATAACCTGATCAACAGCCGATACAATTTCAGAGTTAGAAGAATCAATATTTGAAATATTATCCCACGCCTGATCAATGATTTTTTTTGTTTCTATTTTATCCATTTTTACTGTCCTTATTATTTAGAAATTAATGTACCGGCACCTTTTTTTGTAAATAGCTCTAATACTGTTGCATTAGGATTACGCCCATCAATAATAACTACACCCTTAACGCCTTTTTTAATGATATTGAAGCATGTTTTTATTTTTGGGAGCATTCCACCAGTTATAGTGCCGTTTTTTATGTATTTAAATGCCTTTTTTTGATCAAGTGCTTGAATGAGATTCTTTTTATTATCTAAAACACCAGCTACATCAGTTAGTAAAATCAGTCTCTCCGCTTTTAATGCTTCAGCAACATAGCCGGCAGCAGTATCTGCATTAATATTATAAGTATTGCCACTATTGTCAAAGCCGAGTGGTGATATTACTGGAACAATATTTTTCTCTAAAAGACTAAGAATATAATTCTTATCTAAGCCAGTCGGGGTACCAACAAAACCAATTTTACCATTTAATATTTTTTTAGCTTTAATGATTTTTTTAGTAATACCATTAATGGATTGTGCTGAACCACCTTGTTGAGTGATATTTTTTACGATCATTGGGTTTAATTCACGTGCAATAATTCTTTTAACAATAGATAGAATTTTTTTAGTCGTTACCCGCAAGCCTTGATATTCACGATCTACTATTTTTTGTTTTAGCAGCTCTTTTTCAATTTGTGGACCACCACCATGCACAATTACAACTTTTAAACCAAGCTGATTAAACAAGGAAATATTTTTAGCAAATGACTTTACAATTTTTTGATTGCTAAGCGCAAAGCCACCATACTTAATGACAATAATTTTATCTTGGTAAAAGTCAGCGTAGTTAGAGGCTTTTTTATGGAAAGATTTTCCTTGTGGCCAAAGCTTATTAAAAATTTTTGCTCTTTGTAGAGCAATATCTAAATCATTACCCATGCTGATTAATTGGTTTTAATGGTGGTGCGACGAGTAATTATCCACTGTTGAATAATTGAAAGAAGATTATTAGTCGTCCAATAAATTACGAGACCAGCTGCAAATTGTGATAGCAGCACTGTAATAAAGAATGGGAAGAACATAAATATTTTAGCCTGAATTGGATCTGGTGGTGCTGGATTTAGTTTTTGTTGAATCCACATAGTTAGTCCCATTAATATTGGCCATACACCAATTACTAAAAATGAAGGTGGATCCCATGGAATTAATCCAAATAAGTTAAATAATGAAGTTGGATCTTTAGCTGATAAATCTTGGATCCAGCCAAAGAATGGTGCGTGACGCATCTCCAATGATACAAATAACATTTTATAAATAGCAAAGAAGAACGGTATTTGAATTAGAATAGGGACACAGCCAGATACTGGATTTACTTTTTCTTTTTTGTACAGCGTCATCAGCGCTTGTTGCTGTTGTTGACGATCATCTTTATGTAATTCTTTCAGACGAGTCATCTCAGGCTGTAATTTTTTCATTTTAGCCATTGAGGTAAATGACCAGTTCGCAAGAGGGAAAAATAAGACTCTAGTCATTGCTGTTAGAATGATAATAGCAATTCCAAAATTACCAGTCAGGTCAAATAAGAAGTAGATGATATAAAAAAGAGGTTTTGTTAAAAAGTAAAACCAACCCCAATCAATAGCTAAATCAAAATTATAAAATCCATACTCTTCTTGATATCTATCCAAAAGATCAGCCTCTTTAGCACCAATAAAAATATTGCTAGAAGTTGAGTATGCGCTACCAGCACTAACGGTTGTTGTGTCTTGGCTACGATAGTAGGCACTGTAGTTGTTGTCATAATTAAATATGGCTTTAAATGGAGTATTTTGTTCTGGAATAATAGCAGTAAGCCAATACTTATCGGTAAAGCCTAACCAGCCATTATTGCTATCGTAGAGAAATCTTTTTTCTTCAGCCAAATCATCATAATCAACAAGTTCTAATTTTTCATCAAGGACGCCCACAAGGCCTTCGTGTAAAATAAACATCCCTGATAAATCTGGAGTATTTTCACGAATGATTTGAGCTTTATTTTGAACAGTAATATCGCTTGAGCCATTATTAGTAATTTTTTGTTCAATATTAAATAAATATTCATCATCAATTGAGACAATAGCTTGAAATATTTGACCTGTATTATTTTTCCACTCAAAAGTTAAAGGGCTACCGATGGATAGAATTGAATTGCTACTAATTAGTTGCCAGGGCGTATTACGATTTGGTATTTCAAAGCCAGTATTTTTAGCAATCCAACCAAATGAAACCTCGTGGCCATCGCCAGTTTTTAATGGGCTTAAGTAACGAATATTATTCGAATCTGCTTCTAAGGTTTCTTGATAAGCTTTTAATACAACATCATCTATAACCAAACCATTAAGACGGATTGAGCCAGATATTCCAGGTGTATTAATTTCAATTCTAGGTGAGTCAGAGATCGTATCTTCAACTGATAATATTTCTACCGCGCTAGTTTGTGCCGGTTGATCCAAGCTATCTAGACTTGAATCAGACTGAATGTTTGAACTTTCAGTTTGTTGTATTTTAATCGTATCATCGACAGCTACAGGCTGTTCAACAAAAATACTCCATAGCAATAATATGCCAACCGATAGTACTGATGCGAGTATAATATTTTTAGTGTCCATAAGAGCTTATTTCTTTGGTACCGGATCATAACCTTCAGATCCGCCAAGTATTTTAATAGGATGACATTTTGTAATTCTGGTTATGCCTAAATAAGCACCCTTAATAGCACCATGAGTTTGTATTGCTTCTTTTGTATATTCTGAACAGGTTGGGTCAAAACGACAAGACGATGGAAAATAAGGTGAGATGAGTCTTTGGTAACCAATAATAAGTATAACTAAGATATTTTTAAATATTTTCATTTATGTATAATCTTTAAAGCGGTTTTAAATTCTTGTTTTAAATCTTCAAAATCTTCTGTAACTATTTTCTTTTTTCCAATTAAAACATAATTCCAATTTAACTTACCATAATCGTGAATTACATCTGCAACAATTTGTCTAAGTCTTCTTTTTATTCTATTTCTAACAACAGCGTTACCGTTTTGTTTTGTTACGGTATAACCAATCTTTATTACGTCTTCATTACTAACCTTTAGTGCCTGTAAAAGAAACGAATCACTTCTAAAGAATTTACCCTTTTTAGCAGCTTGAAAGTCTTTTGATGTTTTAAGTGTTTGAAGAGTTGCCATCAAGCTTCATATAGTATTAAGCAGAAAGTTCTTTTCTGCCCTTGGCACGTCTGCGGGCTAAGATGATTCTACCATTTTTGGTAGCTGATCTTGCTCTAAACCCATGTCGGTGTTTTTTTACTATATTGCTTGGTTGAAATGTTCTTTTCATTTTATCTAATATTTATACTTGTGGAATGCGTTATAAATTGCAATGAATAGATAGTCAAATAGTATTAAAAATCAGAAAATATGCTTAAGAAAAGAACAATATATTGGATAATATTTGGCATTATTGCTCTTTTTATTATCGCATTTATAGGTAAAAATAACCCTATTTCAATGGAGTTATTAATAACCCAACACGGATTTTTGAGGGAATTCATCTTAGAAAACTATATTCTATCAGTTTTAATCACCACATTCTTACTGAGCGTTACGATTGCTTTGATGGGTTTCGCTTCGCCAGTATGTATTCTTGCTGGTTTTTATTTTGGTTTCTATACGGGTCTAGCCATCTCAATTATAGGCGAAACCATTGGAGCAATGGTGGTATTCTTGTATGGCAGATATTTATTCAAAAATTTTTTTCTAAGAATATTAGGTGAGCGATTTCGCAAAATTAAAGATGGTTTTAACTCTAATGCGATTAGTTATTTATTATTTATAAGAATTATTGGTGGCGTACCATTTGGCATACAAAACTTGCTACCAGCAATTTTTGATATGCGAATGCGAGATTACTTTATTGCAACAATATTTGGCGTTGTGCCATGGGCCTATATATTGGTGAGTATTGGCAATGGTATTAATGATATTGTTGAGGCAAAGGAATTTAGTAGCGCCATGCTTTTAAATCCTAGCTATTTATTGCCAGTAGTGGTGGTCGCTGCAATAGTAATCATGCCAGCAATATATAAAATAATTAAAAAAAGATTTCTAAGTTAGTTACTATAAAGTAAGTTAGGAAGTTGATAGGCGCCGGTGGCTCAGCTGGATAGAGCACCAGATTACGAATCTGGGGGTCAGGAGTTCGAATCTCTTTCGGCGCACCATTTTTATTAAAAAAGAAACTTACGTTTATGAGATTATCTAATCACCAGAAAGGACTATTGCTAGCTTTTGCAGGCGTCATGCTTTTAACGCCTGATAGTTTAATTATTAGACTGGTTACTTTAGACACTTGGAGTTTACTATTTTATAGAAGTCTTATTCCAGGAATCTTTTTATTTTTTTGCATTGCCATATATGCAAGAAAAAATTTCATTAAGTTTTTCTTTAATGCTGGAAAAATGGGATTTTTAAATTCTATTTTTATTATATGTGGCAATATCTTTTTCATACTTGCTCTAGAAAATACATACGTTGCTAATGCTTTGGTTATGGTCAGTTTAGTGCCGTTGCTCTCAGCAGTAATAGCCTATATTTTCTTACGAGAAGAATTAGATCGCGCTACTTATGCTGCTATATTATTATGTCTAGCTGCAGTTGTATTTATCTTTTATGATTCTATAGGTACTGGAAGAATATTGGGAGATATATTTGGAATATTAACAGCGTTAGCTGTTGCCAGCAGTTTAGTGGTAATTCGTGCTGCAGGTGCTCAAAAAAACTTTGTGCCTTCCTACGTAATGGGTAAAATTTTTACCGCACTAATAGCATCAACTTTATTAACCAGCTTTGCTATTTCTAGTCTGGATCTATCGTATATTTTCTTAATGATCTTTACAGTCGCCGTATCTTTTATTTTTATAATGTTTGCACCAAGATTTATTTCAGCACCAGAAGTAGGCTTGTTTTTTTTACTAGAGACTGCCTTAGGCCCAATTTGGGTGTGGTGGGTTATTAAAGAAATTCCAAGCCACAACACGATTGTAGGAGCTGCATTTATTATCTTTATTATTTTTATTCATTCGTTCTATATGTTAAAAAAGAGCAATGATTAAAATATATACTAAAATTTTTGCGATACTATTCCCCATTTTTTTGTATGGTTGTGCGCAACCTCTGGCTAACTTACCAGAATATAATCAGCAACTTTCAATAGAAGAGCAAAAAATACAAAATCAATTATTTGCTGATAGTTGGCTCAATACTTACATAGATGTTTCTGAGACTGGTTTAAATATTTTATTTAATGCTGTTGATCTTTGTTTGGCTGAAGATCAGATAATGGGTATAGGAGTTGATATTGCCACACGCTATGATGGCCCTGAAGCTATTAGATCTGAACTTACTAAAAAACTTTTACTAACAGATGAGATAACTGTTATTGCTACTGGAATCAATACGCCTGCGCGTAAAGCTGGGTTGCTTCAAGGTGATAAAATTATAAAGATTAATGGTGTCGATGCACCTTATGGCATAAATGCAAACGCTGACTTTTATAAAATTATTCGAGATAGCAAGGAGAAAAAACATAAATTATTAGTTACTCGAAATGGGCAGAATAAAACAATTACAGTTGAATCTAAAAATAGATGTCGATTTGGATTTTATGTTGATCTTGACAATAATAATTTCAATGCGTTTGCTGATGGCAACGTAATAGCCTTATCTTTAAGAATGGCCAAATGGCTAGCACAAGATGACTTGGGAATAGCCTTAGTATTTGCGCATGAACTTGGCCATAATGCTAATCATCATATTGATGATAAGACGACCAACATGCAAGCTGGAGCAGGCATTGGTTTGTTGTTAGATATTATTGCGCGCTCACAGGGGTTGCAAACTGACTTTATGAACACTGGAGCAAATATAGGAGCCTTGTCATATTCAATTAATTATGAAAATGAAGCTGATTATTTGAGCGTTTATGCTATTGCATTATCTGGATATAATATTGATGATGCTGCTAATTTCTGGAGAAGGTTTGCAGTAGAAGTTCCTAGTTCTATTTACTCAAAAGGTGGTTCACATCCATCTACAGGTGAACGCTACGTAAGAATTGAAAGAACTATTAAAGAAGTTTACAGTAAGATTAACAATGGTGAAAAACCATTACCTAATTAGAGCTATTAAATTATGAGTTTACAAAATGGAGTTATAATTGTTATTTTATTATTAGCTGTATTTGCATTAGGCCTAAGTTTTGTAATAGGCCTGTATTAATATTACCCAATATTAAATTTTATTTTAGCTGCCTTCTTTTTGCGTATTTGATGTAAGGGCTGGTATGCTAATTCATGATGTTCGGAACAATACACCTTGTCCTTGTTGGAAGATCTCCCACAAAATTTAAAGTCTAAATCTTCTGGCTCACCAAGTGGCCATCTGCAAAGACCATCCTTAATCTGAGCAAATGTCATAGGATTCATTGGTTCAGATACAGAAGTTGTAAGTTCAATAATTTTACTATTTCTATTAGTTGGTATTTTCCTTTTTCTAACAATTGAAACTGAAGAACCCGTACTTTTAGACTTCATTCTTCCAGATAATCCAAGTCTATGAGCTTTTCCAATTACCGCATTTCTAGTGATACCACCTAGTTCTGAAGCAATATTACTAGCTGTATAGCCAGCTTCCCAAAGCCTCTTTAATTCTTCAATTCTTTCGTGATTCCAAGACATGTGTTTGACCTTTTATTGTTTAAAAAATGTTATATATTCTCAAATATGAAAAAATTCTATCACTATATGTAGTTATAATTCAATATATAATAACTATATGTTGATATCTTTTTTCTTTTAATTTTAAGGTCAAATTTTTCTATATATTTCAAAGGAATAAGCACAATTTTGAATCCAAATTATTAATGACTTTTATTTAATTTATACTACAGATAGCTCTTTAAAAAAAAGAACAGCTTTTATTTATTAATAAAATTAAACTTTATGACTAACGTATTGCCAACATATCCCAGATCTAACCTCACCTTTGATTATGGTGAAGGCAGTTATCTGTATGAAGCAAATGGAGATAAATATTTAGATTTTGGCTCTGGGATTGCCGTTAATTCACTGGGTTATTCAAATAAGTATTTAAATCAAAAATTAATGGAACAGGCTAACAAACTTTGGCATGTATCTAATGTTTATCAAATACCAGAACAAGAAAGATTAGCATCAAGGCTTTGTGACACTTGTTTTGCGGATTATGTATTTTTTTGTAATTCAGGCGCAGAATCTGTTGAAGCGGCAATCAAAATAGCACGAAGATATTTCTATGTAACTGAAGGCTCAAAGACTAAAAATGAAATTATTACCTTTTCTGGATCATTTCATGGAAGAACCATAGGCGCATTAGCAGCAGGAGGCCTTGAGAAACTTGAGGGCTTTAATACTGCTGTCCCAGGTTTTACCCAAATTAAATACAACGATCATGAGGCCTTAAAAAATTCTATAAATGAGAATACGGCAGCTATTTTAATTGAGCCTATTCAAGGTGAAGGTGGTGTTTCTGTGCTTCCTCCAGAATGCTTAATCGGCCTCAGAAAATTATGTGATGAAAATAATATGTTGCTAATTTTTGATGAAGTTCAATGTGGCTTTTTAAGATCTGGAAAAATGTTTGCCCATCAATGGTCAGGTGTTGAACCAGATATTATGACCACAGCTAAAGCAATTGCTAACGGCTTCCCTTTAGGCGCCTGTTTAACTTCTAAAAAAGTTGGCGATGTTATGGATCATGGGTCGCATGGATCTACCTATGGGGGTAATCCGCTTGCAGTTGCGGTTGGCAATGCTGTGTTAGACCTAATGTTAAAAGAAGAATTTATAGAGCAGCTAAATAAAATTTCGGAATATCTTTTATCAGGCTTGCAATCAATTTCTAAGAAATACCCCGACTCTATTGTCGAGATTCGTGGAAAAGGTCTCATGCTTGGCTTAAAGTGTGCAAAGGACAATAAAGATTTTGTGGAAGAGTTGCGCAACCAAAGAATGCTAAGTATTAAGGCAGGAGAAAATGTCGTGCGATTACTTCCTCCATTGACTATATCCATTAACGAATGTGACGAAGCTCTTGGTAAGATAGCTAAGGCATGTGAAGCAGGAAAATAATAATGAAAAATTTTATAAATATTAATGATTTTTCAGAAAAAGAGATTAATCAGATTATAGATGCCGCTATAGAAAGAAAGAACAGTCACTCTAATGATAGTCTTGCAAAAAATAAAGTATTGGCATTGATTTTTGAAAAGGATTCAACCAGAACAAGAATATCATTTGATTTAGCAATTAAACAATTGGGTGGAATTGCAATTATGCTAGATAAAGATAGTTTACATTTAGGTAAGAGAGAAACAATCGCAGATACCGCAAGAACTATATCACAATATGCAGATATTATTATGATGAGGTCAAATAGTCACAAAACATTAGTTGAATTAGCAGATTACGCATCCATACCAGTAATTAATGGCCTTTCAGATTTATCACATCCTTGTCAAACCATCGCAACGCTCATGACCATTAAAGAAGCTAAAGGCAGTCTTAATAATATAAATATTGCCTGGTTTGGGCCAATAAGTAATGTTGCGCAATCTCTTATGGATGCTGCAAATTTAAATCTTGGGTTTAATCTATCTATTTATTGTCCAAAATATTATCAAAATGCATATTTTGCTAAACTTAAAGATATGAATGAATCTGCAGTCCTAGGTAAGGTAACAGTGAATGAATTGGTTCCAGAAAAAATGCAAGACGTTGATGTTATCTATACGGACACGTGGTTCTCAATGGGAGACATTGAAGACAGTGCTAAAATAGAAATGTTAACAGAGTTTTCAGTTAATAGTACCATGATGTCAAAAGCAAAAGCAGACTGCATGTTTATGCATTGTTTACCTGCGAACAGAGCTCAAGAAGTTTCAGCTGAAGTTATCGATGGAGCTCGGTCATATGTTTGGCAAGAAGCACAAAATCGACTACATGTCCAAAAAGAGATAATACTAAATTGTTTGTAAGAATTATTTTTTCCAGAATTGTGGCATTATTAGAACCAGGACTGTAAATAATTCAAGTCGACCAATAAGCATTGCTAGAATTAATATCCATTTAGCTTCAAGTGGAATACCATAAAAATTCCCCTCTGGACCAATAGTAGAGCCTAACCCAGGCCCAACATTAGCAAGTGAAGTTGCGGCTGCTGACAATGAAGTAACAAAATCAAGTTGGGTAGTTGATAAAAGTAAAGTAATAACAATAAAACTAAGAATAAATACAAAAAAGAAACTCATTACGGAAGTAACAACATCATCAGATAATTTTTTATTATTATAGTGTGAAATAAATACACCATGAGGATGTAAGACTTTTTTTATTTGATTTCGTGTAGTTTCAAATAAAATTTGAAATCTAAAGACCTTTATTCCACAAGTTGTAGACCCTGCACACCCACCAACAAACATTCCAAAGAATAGTAGGTAAATTGGAAAAGCTCCCCACAAATTGTAATTATCAGTACTATAGCCAGTGCCAGTAATTATAGAAATAACATTAAATAAACCATGCTGTATTGCAGTAGAAGCTGTTTTAATATCGTATAACCATAGATAAAAAATTACAGAAAAACTGCTAACCAAAATAATTAACAGGAAAGTTGTGACCTGTTTATCTTTGAATAAATCTAAGAATTTCCCTCTATATACCTGCAAATAGATAAGTATTGGCAAGCTTGCTAAGAGCATAAATAGACAAGCTACATAATCAATCCCACTACTATTAAAAGCTCCAATAGAGCCAGATTTTGTTGAGAACCCGCCTGTAGCTATAGTTGTCATACTATGATTAATTGCATCAAATACACTCATACCAAACATCCAATAAGCAATTGCACAAGTAGATGTTAAAGCTAAGTAGATAGTTAAAACAGCAGAGGCCACTTGAGTTGTTCTGGGAAGAATTTTATCACTAGTATCAGAAGATTCAGTTCTAAATATCTGCATACCACCAACCTGTAAAACGGGCAAAATACTAATTGCCATAACAATAATACCTATGCCACCAAGCCACTGCAAAATAGAGCGCCAAATAAGTATTCCTTCTGGCATAGATTCTAATTCAGTAATAATGGTTGAGCCAGTGGTAGTAACTCCAGACATTGATTCAAATATTGCATCGGTTAATGAGAAACCAATCTCAGATATGTAAAATGGAATTGCACCAAACAATGCAATTGTAAGCCAAGATGAAGTAGTTAATAAAAAAGCATCTTTTATTGAAAACTTATCATCATCATCGCCACTACGCGTAGATAAAAAGAGAGATATGCCAAAACCTAAGCAAAACATTGAGGCAATAAAAAAAGAAAGCCATGTTTGGTTTGAATTTATTAAATCAACAAATACTGGAAGGAGCATTAATGCACTTAATGCAATTAATAAAACCCCTAATACATTAAGTATTAATTTAAAGTTAAACATATTTCAGTTTGATTTACTCTTAAATCTTTTTTAGGATCGAACCCTGTTTAATCATACTGTAAAACTCTTTTCTAGTCGAAGGATCAGTTCTAAATTTACCAAGCAATTGGCTAGTAACCATCGATATTCCAGGTTCATTAATACCTCGAGTTGTCATGCATTCGTGCTGAGCCTCAATTACAACAGCAACACCACGTGGTTTAAGTACCTCTTGTAAGCAAGCAGCAATTTCAGCTGTAAGCTTTTCTTGTACTTGCATACGCTTAGAAAAAATTCTTGTTATTCTTGCTAACTTACTTATGCCAACAACTCTTTTGTTGGGCAAGTAAGCAATATGAGCACTACCTATGAATGGAGCCATGTGATGTTCACAATGTGATTCTACTCTTATATCCTTAAGCATAATTATTTCATCATAGCCTTCTATTTCAGAAAATGTTTTATTCAAAACCTCTTTTGGATCTTGGCTATAGCCCCCATACCAATCTTCATAAGCACTTACTACCCTTTTAGGAGTATCCAGCAAACCTTCTCTATCTGGATTTTCACCAACAAAACTTATGAGAGTTCTAACAGCTTTTTCAGCTTCAGCCTTACTTGGCCTTTTACTTAGAATCTTTGTAGTTGGTTTTTTTCCAGTAGGTTTTTTATTCTTTTTCATAAGTGGGGTTTCTACATCAAAAGAGATGTTTTTATAAGTTAAATATGAAGTTAATTTAACCTTTTATTACCTAATGGTAAATCTAAAGAAAAAGATGGAATTTTAGCTAAAAATACATTGCCATCATCTAGCTGCATCTTGTAGCTACCCTTCATAATGCCACTAGTTGAATTTAAAGGGGTGCCACTGGTATAGGTAAATTTTGCTCCAGGCTGTATCGTAGGCTGCTTTCCAACAACTCCTTTTCCTTCAACTTCTTGTTTTCTCCCTTGTGAGTCAATAATTTCCCAATATCTACTTTTTAAAGTAACTGATTTTAAACCCAAGTTCTCAATTGTTACATGATAGGCCCAGACATGATAATATTCTTCAGGGATGGATTGATCATCTAAGTATTCAGGAATCACAGATACTTTTATTGAATGACTTATTTGATTGTACATAATCTAGATATAATAACAGCAAGAGCATTAATCAAACAACAAAATTAATACTGATAATTTCTTAACTTATGACAACGATTTGTCATTTATTTATTTTTTATGATACTATCTTAAAGTATTTATCATTTTTTAATTAAAAATAACGTATATTTCAATCAATGAGTAATTTTAAAGAATTTGCACCAGACTCCAAAGCTTGGCCTATTATTGAGGCAAGAAAAATATTAGAAAGAGTCACTAAGTTAGGTGGTAATAAAATCAACCTTCAAACAGGCTATGGACCAAGTGTCTTACCGCATATTGGAACTTTTGGAGAAGTTGCAAGAACTACAATGATTTATAATGCACTTAAGAAAATGACAGATCTAGATATTAATCTGCTAACTTTTTCTGATGACTTAGATGGGCTAAGAAAAGTTCCAGATAATATTCCAAATTCAAAGCCATTAGAAGAAAACTTAAATAAACCACTTACTTCAATTCCTGATCCATTTGGTACGCACTCAAGTTTTGGGGAACACAACAACGCCATGCTAAGAGACTTTTTAGATAAGTTTCAATTTAATTATGAATTTAAAAGTGCCACAAACTTATACAAGTCAGGTTTTTTTGATGAGCAACTAATAAATGTATTAAAAAACCATGATAAAATTAGAAATATTGTTTTGCCAACATTGGGAGAAGACAGGCAAAAAACTTACAGTCCTTTTTTACCAATTTGTCCTGATACTAATAAAGTATTAGAGGTTGAGATTCTTGAAACTAAGGTCGAAAGTAATTCTATAGTTTATAAAAGTAATGGCAAACTTTATGAAGTTCTAGTAACCGGTGGAAATTGTAAATTACAATGGAAAGTTGACTGGGCAATGCGATGGATTGCACTAGGTATTGATTATGAAATGTATGGTAAGGACTTAATTCCAACATTTCAACTTTCTGCAAAAATATGTCGAGCATTAGGTGGGAATCCACCAGAAAATTATTTTTATGAACTATTTTTAGATCAGAATGGTGAGAAAATTTCAAAATCAAAAGGCAATGGCCTGACAATAGATCAGTGGCTAAAATATGCGCCCCCAGAAACATTGAGTTATTTTATGTATCAAAATCCAAGACGGGCAAAAAAACTATTTCTTGATGTAATTCCAAAAGCAACAGATGAATTTATTTCATTAGTTAATAAATATAACGAACTTACTGAAAAAGAAAAAATTGATAGTCCGATATGGCATATTTTTAATGGTGAACCGTCAATGCAAAGTATTCCTGTAAGTTATAATATCCTATTAAATTTGGTTTCTGCCAGTACAGAAAAAGATGCCACAGTAATTCTTAATTTTGTTAAAAAGTATGTGGGGAAAATAGAAGATAAAAATTTAGATTTTCTAAACACTCTGATAGATCGTGTGACTAATTTTGATAATGACATATCACAAAATGAATCAAAATTTAAAATACCAAATGAACTAGAGCTTAAGATATTTAATGATTTAATAGCTAGGCTACTTGTTATGAAGAATGAAATAGATGCAGAAACAATTCAAACTGAAATTTACCAAATTGGAAAAGACCATAAATTTGAAAACTTAAGAGATTGGTTTAAATTGATTTACCAAGTTTTATTTGGAAAGGATGATGGGCCCAGATTTGGTACTTTTGTTGCAATTTATGGGGTTGAAAAAACTGTAAAACTGATAGAAAGTCGAATTAACCAACCTGCTTAAGATGGATAGAATATTAGTTAATGTCATAAGACAATTTAATCCTGAAACAGCTCATAATATTACCCTTAAATTATTAAAGCATATTCCACTTCCATTGACTAAGTTTGAGGATGCAAGCCTTGTATCTAATATTAATGACTTAACTTTTTCTAGTCCTATAGGTATGGCTGCTGGATTTGATAAAAATGCAGAAGTATTTAATAGCCTATCTAAGATCGGGTTTGGTTTTGTTGAGTGTGGGACAGTAACTCCTAAGCCACAATATGGTAATCCAAAACCAAGAGTGTTTCGATATTCAGAAGAAGAAGCAATAATTAATAGACTTGGATTCAATAATAAAGGCATAGATAATTTCATAATTAATGTGGCTAAAAGAAAGTTTTTTAATACGCCATTAGGTATAAATATTGGTCCCAATAAAAATAGTATTAATTTTATAGATGATTACTCATTACTAGTTGATAAAGTTCATGATTGTGCAGATTATATTACAATAAATATTTCCTCTCCAAATACTGAAAACCTAAGAAAATTACAGAATAAATTTGAACTTGAAGAGCTTATAAGTGCAATAAATTCTGTGGTTAAAACTAAAGTTCTACAAAAACCAATTTTTATAAAAATCAATCCAGATGAAACAGTGGAAAGTTATATGGATATAGTGGATTTAATTACTAAATACTCTATTTCTGGATTAATTATATCTAACACCACGATAAAAAGAGAAGATAGTCAGCGGGCTACTATAAAAAATGAAATAGGCGGCCTTTCGGGAAGACCGCTTGCTAGTAGTTCAAATAAAATCTTAGAACGCATATATCGTGAAACAAAGGGTGCGGTGACTTTAATAGGCGTGGGTGGAGTCTCTAATGGTAAAGATGCTTATCAAAAAATAAAATTAGGAGCATCTTTAGTCCAACTTTACTCTGCCTTGACTTTTAAAGGCCCTAGTTTAGTAAATGAAATAAATAAAGATCTAGTGAAATTAATTAAACAAGATGGTTTTAAGTCTGTTTCAGAAGCTATAGGTTCAGGTATATGAGTAAAAGTATATTTATTACAGGCGCTGCCTCAGGTATAGGCAAGGCAACGGCACTATTTTTTGCAAGACAAGGTTGGAAGGTAGGTTTATTTGATATTAATGAAGATGGCCTAAAAGAGGTAGCTAAAGAGATAGGACACAACTCATCTATGTATAAAAAACTTGATGTGACTAATCTTGATGATTGGACAAATGCTATTAATGCGTTCAGTGAATATACAAGTGGTACATGTGATCTTTTTTTTAACAATGCAGGTATTGCGGCACATACTGGTAGAATTGAAGATATTCCAATTAATGAAGCCCATAATGTTGTTAATATAAATCTCAATGGTGTTATCAATGGTATCTATTCAATATTACCTTTATTAAAAAAGACTAAAAAAAGTATGATTATTAATACAGGATCAGTTGGCAGCTTTATACCAGTTCCAGGTGCGGCTATTTATTCAGCTACTAAATTTGCAATTAGAGGCTTAACAGAAAGTTTAAATATTGAATTTTCAAACTATGGGATCAAGGTAAGTGAAGTTAACCCCTGGTTTACTGAAACTCCCATTCTAGACGCAGAGCAGGTTACCAATAATATGGATGGAGTGCTTACTCGCGCTACAATTCGTAAGATTTCAACGATACATTCGCCAGAAAAAGTGGCAAAAAAAGTTTTTAGTATTTACCATAGAAGAGCAATACATAATGTTATTGGCTTTATGGGGAATATATCCGTTTTTGTGATGCGCTATTGCCCAGCCATTATAAGAAGGATGTCGCGTAAAATGTATTCAGATTATTTTTCTTAGACGGATCTCTTTGCTTTGTCAGAATCATTTGAAGATTTAATCATACTTCTAAGTTTTTCCCATTCATCGTCAGTTACATCTTTAAGCATGTCATAGAAATTACCAGCATGATTTAACCACTGAGCACCATCAATCGTTACAACTTCTCCTGTTAAATATTCACAGCCATCAGCCATAAGGAAAGTTGCGAGGTTAGCTAATTCTAATAATTCTCCAGTTCTTTTCATAGGTATAGCATCCATTAAATCTGCACCTTTTCCACCAGGCGCAAGTCTGTCCCAGGCACCTTTAGTAGGAAATGGGCCAGGCGCAATTGCATTCAATCGAATACCTCTATTACCCCATTCAGCAGCCAAAGACTTTGTCATTGTTGTTATGCCTGATTTAGACATTGCTGAAGGTACAGTGTAAGGGCCGCTACTATGGACCCAGGTAGTTACAATAGAAATTATGCTGCCTTTTAACTTACTCTCTAGCCATCTTTTTCCAATAGCATTAGTTATATAAAAAGTTCCATTAAATACAATATTAGTAATAGCGTTAAAGGCACGGGGTGATAAATCTTCTGTTCGCGATATAAAATTTCCAGCCGCATTGTTGACTAATCCTGTCAAAGGTCCTTCGGACCATATTTGATCTACCATATCTTCAATAGCTTCAGGAACTTTGATGTCACAAGCAATACTTTTTACTGATCCACCATAAAGATCCATCATTTCTTTTGCCGTCTCATCAAGAACTGATTTACGTCTCCCACAGATATATATATCAGCGCCAAGCTCAAGATAACGAGTTGCCATAGCTTTGCCTAAGCCAGAACCACCACCAGTTACTAAAATTCTTTTATTTTTTAATAGATCGTGTTGAAACATGCTTTTCTCCTTTAGCCTAATTCATTTAAAATTGGAAAATATTCAATAAAAAAGAATGCAATTTCCTGCATTCGATTAGTTAAAATAAGGACTCCAAACAAGATAAGCAATAATCCGGTAAAGATTTCAATCGGGCGGATGTAACTCCTTATACGAACAAGGAATTTTAAAAAATAGCCTATTCCGGCTGCGGCCAATAAGAAAGGAACACCAAGTCCAGCAGAATACGTCAATAGAAGCCAAATACCAAAATAGACACTATCCGAACTAGCTGCCACAGACAACACACTGCCTAAAATTGGTCCAATGCAGGGCGTCCAACCAAAAGCAAATGAAATGCCAACAATATAAGAGCCTATCAGTCCAGGTTTAAAATTATTAACTTGAAAACGAGTATCTTTGTTGAGAAATGTAAACTGAAATATGTGGGTAAAATGAATTCCAAAAAGAATAATAATAATTCCCGCTGCCCATCTAAAGTAATCTAGGTATTCATATAAAATACTACTAATTGAACTTGCGGTTGCACCTAGAAGGGTAAAGACTGTTGAAAAACCTAAAACAAAAGCCACTGCATATTTAAACACGCTAATATTTTTCTCTCGCTCTTCATCCATTATTTTATCAAGAGATGTTCCTGCCAAGAAACATAAATAACCTGGAACAATAGGAAGAACACAAGGAGATAAGAAGCTTAATAGCCCCGCCATAAAAACAAAGACGAATGATATCTCTTGCATAATTAAGCCTTTCGAAGCCTTCTAAACATTTCTGCGCTAACCCAGCCCAATAAACAGGCTAATGCTACAGTCATCAGGCCATAAATTAATGGATATATCGTAGCTAAATTATAAATCACTGATTCAATGCCAACTCTTTTAACTTTAAATTCATAACTGTAATCTTCTTTAAGTTCAGAATTAATTAGCAAGTAGACAGATACTTTGTAATCCCCAATTGGAACAGTATTTGGGATTGGAATATTTGTTTTGAATAAATTGCCATCAATAATATTAACCTGGTTATCTTTATCATTTATTTCAAATAGCCCAAGATTATTTTTATTTCTTTTCAATGCAGATAAAAAATCATGCCGTTCTTTTGGAAGCCTTGTCTTGCCCCATTCAATTTTTTGTGTAGCTTGTTTTGTGAGCAATGTAATATTATTGTTAGCTAAAATATCATCATTAATTTCACCAGTGCTTGTTAGGTAATAAAAACCAGGCACTTCCTTAAAAGTAACCTCTGAACTATTTAGCCAAAAACCAAAAAATGATCTCTTTTTTCTAACCTGCAATACCTGAGAAGGGCCTTTTACTTCAATTATAACGTCACCTTTAGCATCCCGTGGCATAGAAGGGTCTGAATAAAATGCCCCAAATACCAATACATCTTGGCCTGAGAAATTTGCTCCAATGGTCACTTCATTAAGATCTGAACCAATCACTAAAGCATTGGCATTTCCAGAATAAACAAAGAAAGAAATTAGTATTATAAAGTAAGCTCTCATTATCAATAGAGCCTTTTTATAACAGATAATGAATATAGATCATCTGGTTGAATTAGTAGGTCTGTGGCAATTTTAATAGCCACTGCCAGTACTATTATTGCTAGCAAGGCTCTAAGCTCTTCGCCTCTAAATTTATTGGTAAATAAGACGCCTAATTGAGCACCTATAACTGAAGAGAGGATTAAAACAAAAGCTAAAACAGCATCTACTGCATACGTAGAAGTTGCATGAAGCAAAGTAACAAAAGCAGTAATAAAAATAATTTGAAATAAAGAGGTGCCGATAACTTTAGACGTTGGCATGCCTAGAAAGTATATCATTGCTGGAATTAAGATAAAAGAACCACCAATTCCCATTGTTGCAGACAGTACTCCAATGAAGTAACCAATAATAATTGGAGGTATAATGCTTATATATAAGTTAGAGGAATAGAATTTCGTTTTAAAGGGAAGCCTGTGTGCCCAATTATGGTAGTGTAATTTTCTTTTTACAGTTTTTTTCCTAATACGATCTCGAATAACTTGAGAGCTTTCTATTAACATCAAAGTTCCAATTGAAAATAAAAGAATAAAATAGACAATCGCTAAAAAGGTTTCAATTTGTCCTGCCTTAGCCAATAACTTAAAAATCCATATTCCTGTAAATGATCCAAATAAACCACCCAGCAATAAGTACATTCCCATTTTAATGTCTACTAAGCCCTGGCGCCAATGCGCCAATGCGCCCGAAACAGACGCAGCCACAATTTGGTTGGCAGAAGTTGCCACGGCCACAGCTGGGGGTATTCCAATAAACATTAAGAGAGGTGTCATTAAAAAACCACCACCTAGACCCAACAATCCAGAAAGGAATCCAACGGCCCCACCCAGTGATAATATTATAAAAATATTAACTGAGAGCTCTGCAATAGGCAGATAAATATTCATGGTTGATTCATTCTTTTTACCTTGTAAATATACTATATATGTTGATATTAATTTACTATCAAAATTAGAAAGAATTCATGGTTTATATAAGTCCCGTTAAAGATTTTAAATATAATTTAGATATGTTGGAGTATGGCTCTTTTATAGACTCAATTGAGCAATTCAAAGACTTTGATTCAGAAACTATTCTTAGCATAGTAGAGCAAGTTGCTAAATTTAATGAACAGGAAATAGTTGAGAGTAACAAGAAGGCTGATCGAGAAGGTCTAATATATGTTAAAGACGGAGCAGAAGGACCGGAAGTAATAACGCCAGACTATTTTAAGCCACTTTATAAAAGTGTTGTGGAGTCTGGTTATATTGGAGCATATAATCCAATAGAGTATGGCGGCGGTGGTGCACCTTTTGCAATTGGAATATTGACAGGTGAAATTGGTATTGCCTCTAATATGGCCTTCTACATGGGTCCAGGCTTAAGCCAAGGTGCTATCAAAGCTATTCTAAAAAAAGGAAGCAAAGAACTTAAAGACAAATATTTACCAAAACTAATTTCTGGTGAATGGATGGGAACAATGTGTTTAACAGAACCTCAGTGTGGAACTGACTTAGGTCTCATCAGAACTACAGCTGCACCAGAAGAAGACTACTATAAATTAAATGGTCAAAAAATATGGATATCATTTGGTGAGCATGATCTTACAGAAAATATCATTCATTTGGTTCTCGCAAGATTACCAGATGCGCCTTCTGGTATTAAAGGCATTAGCCTATTTCTAGTTCCAAAAAGATTAGATGATAATTCTAGAAATCCAATTTTTTGTGGAGGCTTAGAACACAAATTAGGAATTAACTCTTCACCAACTTGTGTGATGAACATGGATGACGCCAAAGGCTGGATGATTGGTGAACCAAACAAAGGAATGGAAGCAATGTTCCTAATGATGAATGATGCGAGATTAAAAGTAGGACTACAAGGCGTAGCTATGTCAGAAATTGCATATCAAAATGCTTTGGATTTTGCAAAAAATAGAAGGCAAATGCGTTCGGTTGTAAAAGAGAAACAAGAAACTGAAGCAAGTGCAGACAACATCATAGTGCATCCTGATGTGCGACGTATGTTAATGAATGTTAAATCAACAACTGAAGCTATGCGATCTCTTTGTATTTATACATCAATGAAAATTGATCTAGCTGAACATCATTCAGATGAAGCTATTCGTCAATCGGCAGAAGATTTTGCCTCTATAATGACCCCTGTTATAAAATCTTACTGTAGTGAAAAAGGCTTTTTAAACTGCTCAGACTCTTTACAGGTTTTAGGTGGCAGTGGTTTTACCAAAGAATATCCATTAGAACAATATATGCGCGACGTAAGGATAGCCCTTATTTATGAGGGAACCAATGGTATACAAGCATTAGATTTAGTGGGAAGAAAATTAACTATGCACAAGGGCAGACTGTTACAGAATTTTCAAAAAGAAGTGCAGCAGTTTATTGATGAAAATAAAGATAACGAAAGCATATCCTTGTTTATTAAAGCATTAGAGTTGGCAGTTAGTGAAGTTATGGCTTCAACTATGTGGTTAATGCAAAATGGAATGCAAGATCCTGAAAATGCCTTATCTTCTGCATCAGATTATTTAAACTTAGTTGCACTAACTTCTTTAACCTATATGTGGGCAAGAATGGCAAAATTTTCCGATGGTAAAAATGAATCAGAGCACAAGACCAAGCTTAAAACGGGCACTTATTTTATTGATAAGTTTATCCCTGAATTACAAATGTACTCTAAAAAAGTTCAATCAGGAAAATCTACTTTAATGGAAATGGAAATAGCAGAGTTTTAATATTTTAATTTATATTAAAATTTAAGTTGTCTAGCTGCTAAATCTAACATGATCTCTTCAGAGCCGCCACCAATAGCATTAACTCTAACCTCACGATAGATACGCTCAACTTTACCAGGACCACTGTTAGCCCGTAAATAACCAGCACCACCAAGTATTTGCATGGCTTCGCGGGCACAATATTCCATAGTTTTACTTGCTTGGACTTTTAACAGAGAAAGATCAGCAGTAGGTTGCTCACCATTCATAACTTTCCAGGTTAATAGTTCCATATAGGCTCTAGTTGCATTAACCATTCGAGACATTTCAGAAAGCTTATGTTTGATTACTTGGTTTTCAATTAAAGGTTTTCCAAAAGTTATTCTATCTCTTGCCCATGTGACAGACTCATCAATACAAATTTGTGAATAAGCATTCATTCCAGCTGTAAGACCTAACCGTTCTTGGCTAAAGTTAGACATAATTCCTTTCCAGCCACTATTCTCTCCACCAATTAAATTTTCTGCGGGCACTCGGCAATCATCAAAGTATAAAACTGCTGTGTCGGATGCTAACCAACCCATCTTTTTTAAAGGCGTTTGTGTAAAGCCGGGTGTACCTTTGTCTACAATAATAGCAGATATACCAGACGTACCTGGACCACCAGTTCTACAGGCAATTACATAATAATCTGCACGCATACCAGAGGTAATAAACATTTTAGATCCATTTAAAATATAGTCATCACCATCTCTCACTGCTTTTGTTTTTAACCCCGCAACATCAGAGCCACCAGATGGCTCCGTAACTCCAAGGCATGCAATTTTATCTCCAGCAATAACTGGCGTTATATATTTTTCTTTTTGCTCTTCAGTTCCAAGGGCAAGAATTAGGGGTAGAGATATATTTAGTGATAATAGGCTAGCAGCAATTCCACCACTTCCTTGTGCAAGCTCTTCAGCTGTTACAATGCCATGGAAAATATCAATACCCTCAGAAGTTCCACCATACTGTTCTGGATATCCCATTCCTAATAAGCCAAAGTCTCCAGCTTTTTTGTATAGTTCTCTAGGAAATTCTCCTGCCTCTTCCCACTCTTCAACAAAGGGGGCAATTTCTTTTGCAACAAATTTCTTTAATTCTTTTCTCCAGGCATGATGTGAATCATCATAAAATAAATCTTTTTTACCCGGGGCAATTCCTGCTGGAGGTATCATAGTATTTCACAAACCCCATTTTTAAGAACTACTTTATCTCGTTCTTTAACTTTTGATTGAAAATGTATACCATCATCTTTTTTCCACATTTCAGTTACAATTGTTTCACCAGGGAAAACAGGAGAAGAAAATCTCACATCAAATCTTTTAAGCCTCTTGCTGTTCTTTTCACATAAAGTTTCAACAATTGATCGACAGGCAACCCCATAACTACATAAGCCATGTAAAATTGGTTTTGGATAACCAGCCATTTTTGCAAAGTTTGGATCAGAATGTAGTGGATTAGAATCACCAGACAATCTAAATATTAATGCCTGATCTTCAGTTGTAGTAACCTCATGAACAATGTCAGGACTACCACTTAATTCAACCGGAGTAGAAGCTGGAACATCCTCACCTCCAAAACCGCCGTCACCTCTAGCAAACGTTTTACTTGTAAGCGTGCACAATGGAGAGTCATCTTTTTTTAATCGAACATTAGTTTCAACTTCAATGATGGCTCCTTTTGATGCTCCACGGTCATAGCAATTTGTAACCCTGGTATCAGAAATAACCACCGCTTCAGACGGCATAGGTTGGTGTAAGATAATGCCCTGTTCACCATGAACGATCATGACCATATTCAATTTAGCTTTCAATAATATCGGTGATTTATACTGAAAGTTTGTTGCCATGCTTGGAAACGCAATTAAGCCATTTTCATATACGTACTTTAATTCAGTAGCATCCATTGGATCTTTACCGAGGCCAATACCTAGCCCATATATAATGGAATCTCTTTGTGTGTAAGAAAACTCAAGGTTTTTTTCTTCAAGAGATATGATTTCTTTGTAATTTATAGCCATATTTTTATAGTATATTTAATTCAATAATTATTTTATGCTCAAATAATATCATTTAAACCAATTTAAATTCTTAGTAACTATATGTCAAAACCATTTGAAGTTAAAATAAAAGATAGTATTGCTCACATTATTTTCAATCGACCAGAAAAGAGAAACTCAATAACACTTGAATTCTGGACGGCTTTTCCTGATGAAGTTAACAAACTTAATGATAGAGGGGATATTAGAGCCCTTATCATTTCAGCTACCGGACCAACTTTTTGTGCAGGACTTGACTTAGGTATGATGAATGAACTTGAATTAACAGCAGATAATAATAACGAAGTTGGCAGAGTGAGGGGACATTTCAGGGAACAAGTATTGGAAATGCAAAAATGGGCTAGTTGTATTGAAGATGCACGTTTTCCAGTGATAACAGCAATCCAAGGTGGGTGCATAGGAGGGGGGATAGATCTAATTTGTGCTGCTGACATACGAGTTGCAAGCACTGATGCTTTTTTTGTAGTAGAAGAAATTAATATTGGCATAGTTGCAGACATTGGAACCTTACAAAGATTGCCAACAATTATTCCAGCAGGGATAGCTCGCGAATGGGCTTTGACAGGAGATAAAGTTTCATCTGAAAGAGCTTATGAGGTTGGCTTGCTAAACCATATTACAACTGATCATGAATCTGCTTTAGTAAAAGCATTCGAGATAGCTGAAAATCTTGCATCAAAATCTCCCTTAGCAATGTGGGGCACTAAAGAAGTGATTAATTATTCTCGAGACCATTCAATTCAAGATGGTTTAAATTTTGTTTCGTTGTGGAATGCTGCAATGTTACATCCCGAAGATGTTACTATTGCTGCCATGGCTAAAATGCAAAAGAAAAAGCCAGTCTATAAAGACATAAAAGACAGATACTATCTAAAGAAAAAAAAGTAATAAGTTTTTAATATTAGTATATGCAATTCAAAAAAGGCATTATTTTAGCAGCAGGAAAGGGCACACGTTTAAGTCCTGCAACAAACGTCGTAAGCAAGCCACTGCTCCCAATTTATGATAAACCTATGCTTTATTATGCTCTTGCGACACTTATGACTGCTGGGGTTAGAGAGGTTTTATTTATTACTAGGAAAGAAGATCAGAAAATTTTTAAACGCCTTTTTAAAGACGGCAAATATTTAGGCATGAAGTTTAAATATGCAATTCAAAAAAAAGCAGTTGGCATACCGGATGCAATGAGAATTGGAGAGAAGTTCATCAATAACAAGCCGTTTATTCTTGCTTTAGCAGATAATATTTTTGTAGGCACTGGCTTAGATAAAGTTTTAAAAAAGATTGCATGTGATACGTCTACAGCAACGGTCTTGGCAACGCATGTAGATAATCCTAAAAAATCTGGCGTTATTCAATTTGATAAAAGTATGAATATATTGTCGATAGAAGAAAAGCCAAAAAAACCAAAAAGTAATTTTATTATTCCAGGTTTATATTTTTTTAATAAACATTCAATTCGATATACAAAATCAATTAAAAAATCTACTCGAGGTGAGTTTGAAATTATTGATATAATAAAAAACCATCTAGAAAATAAAGATTTAAAAGTTGTAGCTCTTTCAAGGCATATAAAATGGTTTGATACTGGCGATGCTAATGAGATGTTAATTGCATCAAATTTTATACAAAAATATCAAAATTCTAATAATAGCCTAGTTGCCTCAATTGAAGCTATTGCATTGCAAAAAAAATGGATTACAAAAATTCAGTTTCAAAATTTAGTGACAAAAATTCCTAACTCACAATACCAATTAGCATTAAAAAAATTATAAAATATGGATAAGAATACCCTGTATGAGCTGCTCACCCAAAGTGGCATAGAGTACAATATCTATGATCACGAACCACTTTACACGGTAGAAGATTCAAAAAATTTAAGAGGAACTATTACAGGAGCACATTCAAAAAATTTATTTCTTAGGGATCAAAAAAAGAATTTTTTTCTAATTAGTCTTTTAGAGGATACTCAGATTGATTTAAAAAAAATTGTTGAACCATTGAATTCAAAAAAACTATCATTTGCACAACCTAATTATTTAAAAGACCTGATGAATATCGAGCCAGGTTCGGTTTCGCCATTTGGCCTAATAAATGATAAGGATAAAAAAATTAATTTTTTCTTAGACCAAAGATTTTTAAATTATGACTATGTCAATTTTCATCCATTAACTAATACTGCTACTGTTCAACTTAAACCAAAAATATTATGTGATTTTATTAGCAGCAAACATAAATTAGTTAATATGATTGATATCACTAATTATCAAAAAGATTTATGAAGAAAGCAAAATTCTTAAAAACCATTAAATCGACTAAAACTAAAGTTTTTGACTTTAATATTGATAAGGTTAAATGGGTTAATGGAAATATTATGGAGAGATACTTAATCAAACACAATGGCGTAACATCTATTGTACCAATTATTGATAAGAAAAATATTTTACTAATTAAACAATATCGATATGGAGCAGATAAAATAATGTGGGAAGTACCAGCGGGTACAATTGATATTGGGGAGCAACCACTAAAATGTGCAAAGAGAGAGCTTTCTGAAGAGACAGGTTATTTAGGTAAGAATTGGAAAAGCTTGGGTAATTACTTTGCGACACCTGCATATAACTCTTGCAAAATTTACACCTATGCTACTGAATGCTATGTAAAAAATGAGACTAATTTAGATGAGGATGAGGTTATCGAAACTAAAATATTCTCATTTAAAGAAGTTAAAGATCTAATGAATAGAAATAAATTGGACGATATGAAAACTTATGTTGCTTTAGATCGATATTTTAGATTACTGACCTAATATTTTCCAAATACCAGATGCAGATAAAATTGTCTTATCTCCAGAAGTTAAAGAGCCTTCGATAAAAATTAAAGATCTAGTCATTTTAGTAACCGAAGCTTCACACTCTACAATGTCATCAAGGAGTCCAGGTGAGACAAAGTTTGAGTTTAGAGAAATTGTACTAGTTGATTTTTTACCACATGATGAAAATGCAACCGAGCCAAAAAAAATATCTGCAAGTGCCATAGAAAAACCACCATGAGCTATGCCTTGTGAGTTTAGGTGCTTATCTAAAATTTTAGCTATGAACTTAAAATTATTACTTTCATCTTTTTTATAATACATGGGCCCAATTAAAATATCAAAGCCTGCATGCCAGCCTAATTTTTTATATCCCTCTGGAACCCATATTGGTGCATCATGTGTCTTAAGCATTACCATAAAAATAATCTCGAATTAATTAGATTGGATCGTCCTTCTATAATCTAGGACCTTGCTGGTCAACACTATTATCTAAAAAATTGTATATGATTTTATCAGTATATTTTATACATAAATCATTGATTTTATTTAAATAATTACTCTTTTAATTTATGTAAAAGAAGGTATCTTTACGACTTTATATTTAAAAATAAAGGAATCAAATTAATGAGAGAAGCAGCAATAATATCTACAGCAAGAACCGGTTTAGCAAAAGCAATACGAGGTGGATTTAATAAAACCCACGGAATTACCATGGGTGGTCATACTGTAAAGCATGCTATTGAACGAGCAGGAATTGAAGCTGGGGAAGTTGAAGATATAATTTTTGGTTGTGGACAACCAGAAGCTGCAACGGGCCATAATATTGGAAGAAATGTTGCAATAGCTGGCGGATGTCCAGTAACTGTGCCTGGAACTACAATCAATAGATTTTGCTCTTCAGGTCTTCAATCAATTGCTGTGGCGGCACAAAGAATTATTGTTGATGGTATTAATGTTGCAATAGGTGGCGGAGTTGAATCAATTTCAATGACACAAGTAAATATGAATTACAAACATCTTATTGAACCTGAGTTAAACAAAGTGTGCCCGGCATTATGGATGCCTATGATTAATACTGCAGACATTGTCTCAGAGCGCTATGGTATTTCAAGAGAAGCTCAAGACGAATATTCTTTACAAAGCCAACAACGAACAGCTGCAGCACAAGAAGCAGGTAAGTTTTCGGATGAAATCGTTGCGCTAAAAACTAAAATGGATGTGATGAACAAAGAAACTAAAGAAGTTACAGAACAAGAAGTAACTGTAGAGAAAGACGAATGTAATCGTCCATCAACTACGATTGAAAATTTAGCTGGTTTAAATCCTATTAATGGTCCAGATAAATTTGTGACCGCTGGTAATGCTAGCCAATTATCTGACGGTGCATCATCGTGTGTTCTCATGGATCTTAAGGAAGCTGAAAAAAGAAATATTGAACCAATGGGAATCTTTAGAGGCTTAGCAATTGGTGGATGTGAACCAGATGAAATGGGCATTGGTCCAGTTATAGCAGTGCCAAAACTATTAAAACAACATGGGTTAACTGTTGATGATATTGATCTATGGGAATTAAATGAAGCATTTGCATCTCAGGTTATATATTCACGTGATCAATTAGGTATTGATAACGAAAAAATGAATGTTAATGGCGGATCCATTTCGATTGGTCATCCATATGGAATGACGGGCTCAAGAATGACAGGACATTTGCTAATCGAAGGTAAAAGACGTGGCGCCAAATATGGTGTTGTAACTATGTGTGTTGGTGGTGGTATGGGAGCAGCAGGACTCTTCGAGATCCTATAGTGAAAATAATAAAGTTATTCATAGCTTTATTAGCCCTTTCATTTCTAAGTCAAAATAGCTTAGCTGAGACTATAATACTGTCTGATGCAGACAAAGTTAGTATCAAGACAGTAGTCTCAAAACAACTACAGGCCTTTGCAGAAGACAATGCATTAGAAGCTTTTTCTTATGCTTCACCAAAAATTCAATCTATCTTTTCAAGTCCCGATAACTTTATGATCATGGTCAAAAAAAGTTATCCAAGTGTGTATAGGCCTAGAAATATAAATATTGGAATGGTGGAAATCTATCGTGGTATTCCCATTTTATTGGTTTATTTAGTGGGCCCTGATGGAAAATTTGTTACAGCAAAATACACAATGCAAAAACAGTCAAATAAGCAGTGGAAAATTGATAGCTGTATTTTAACTACTGCAGAAGCAGAAAATATCTAAATTGATTCATAGGTAGCAGCAATTAAATCAATTGCACGACTATCACCCAGCATGGATCCAGCCAACAAGTTCATAGAATAGGCAATGCCAATTTTATTTTCAGGATCTGCAAATGCTAGTGAGCCTCCCCAACCTGTATGTCCAAAAGCTTTACCAGACTTACCAAATGATTTTCCGCCACCCACCATGAATCCCACTGGACTCCAAGTCATAGGGCTTTTCATTACCTTATCCATTCCTGATACTTCTTTTTGAATTATAGAGTTAACAGTTTCTTCTTTTATAAAACTAGCTGGGTGAGTATTAGAGTTGATAAAGTTATCATAGAGTTGTGCTAGAGAACTTGAATTGGAATGACAATTTAAAGCTGGTATTTCAGCAGATCGAAAAGCTTCAGTATTTGCAGTTCGCGTTCTGTTGCCTGGATTTAAGAAGGCACCCATAGTGTAATTATCTATCTTATCACGATCATTAAATGCATCATTTAAATTAGGTGAACTAATGAGCTCAGCAATATTTTTATGTTCACTAGTTGGTGTTCCAATTGTGCAGGATAAATTTAGCGGATCAATTAATTCTTCTTTCAAAAATCTACCAGCAGACATGCCTGAAATTCTCTTAATTAGTTCACCCGCTAAGAAACCGATTGATTTTGCATGATAACAAATTTCAGCACCCGATTCATGAAGTGGCTCTTGATCAGCTAGAAGTTTAGTACAATAATCCCAATTGTAAAAATCTTCTTCACTCATTTTCTCTTTCCAAGCATAAAGACCAGCTTGATGCGATAATAATGTGCGTACTAAAATATTTTCTTTTGAATTAGATGCAAACTCTGGCCAGTATTTTGAAACCCTTGCATCTAAGTCCATTTGGCCACGCTCAATCAATAAAGCAAAGCACATGGCAATAATTCCCTTTCCAGTTGAATGGATACAAACAGTAGTTTCTGATGACCAGAAATCAGTTTTTTCTTTGTTTTTAAAGCCGCCAGAGAGATCTATTAATGGCCTTCCATTAGAATAAACAGCAAATGAAGCCCCTACATCAATCCCCGATGTTAAGTTTTCATCAAATTTATTGAACACTTTTTCAAAGCGTTTATCGTAAATACCGTATTTAGAAGAGACTTCCATATATGCTCATTTATAGTGTAAACCCATTAATAATTATATATGATTTTTTAATTATATGAGTGACCAGACAAAAAATTTATCCTTAGAATTAAATAAAACATATTTTTTAGGATTCCTGTTAGCAATTTCTGCCGGAATTATTTGGAGTTTTGGAGCACCAACAGTTAGACACATGGTGGATGCCGAACTTTATCAATGGCATTACTTATTTGTACGTGGCATAGTAGTTGCTTCAATACTACTTATTTTCCTTGTAGCTAAAGAAGGAACAAAATTTGTAAATAATTTTAAGAAAGTAGGTATTTCTGGAATTATTGGTGGAGTGGGTTTAGCCTGCGCCTTTATAGGGTTTATTTTTGGAATGACCAATACTTCGGCTGCTACCACTCTATTTCTAATTGCTCTTCAACCATTATTCGCCGGTTTATTAGCTTACTTATTTTTAAGTGAAAGAATTAGGTCTGCAACTTTCATAGCGATGATCATTTCTATCTTTGGCATTAGTTTAATGGTCTATAATGATTGGATGATAGGAGCTTTATTTGGAGTATTTGCAGGTTTTATATGCTCATTAGGGTTTTCAGTCTTTGCTGTAACTTTACGCTGGAAACCTGAAACACCTAAATTTACAACCATAATAATCGCTGGTTTAATTTGTGCAGCCTTCTCTTTTATGATGGTTATTACATTTTCAGAACACACTACAATGCCCCTAAAAAATATTTTATTAAGTATGTTGCATGGAAGCTTTGTGGCATCTGGGTTAATTTTAATTAGCTATGGATCGAAGTATCTGCCCGCAGCAGAGCTTATGTTATTAGCAACAATGGAAACAGTTGGTGGAATTTTGTGGTGTTGGCTTCCTATATTTGGCGTTAATGAAGTTCCAGGAACCAATACGCTAATTGGAGGAATGATAATTATTTTTGCAATTACATTCCATGCTATTGGTACGAGGCAAAAAGTTATTCCACCAACATTATAAATTTACACAAAGGAGCAGTAGTTATGAAAATAGGATTTATTGGCTTAGGAAATGTTGGCTATAAACTTGCTAACAGTATTCTAGAAAGTGGGTTTGATTTGCTAATAAACGATCTTGATGCAAATATTGGAAAACCTCTTGTTGATAAGGGGGCTGTCTGGAGTGAAAGTCCAAAAAAATTAGCCCAAATTGCAGATATATCAATAACATGCTTACCAAGCCCAAAAGCAGTCGCCACTGTATTAGAGGGTCCAGATGGATTAATTGAAGGAATAGAAGCAGGAAAACTCTGGATTGAAATGAGCACAACTGATGATAAGGAAATGCAAAGGTTAGCAAATTTAGTTATTAGTAAAAAAGCATTTGCGATCGAAGCGCCAGTTTCAGGAGGCTGTCATAGAGCTGCAACAGGAAATATTGCAATTTTAGTTGGGGGCACAAGAGAAGCATTTGATTTAGCTATGCCGGCACTGTCTGCTATTGGATACCAAATTTTACACATAGGGCCAATGGGAAGTGCGTCAGTTTTAAAAGTTGCGACAAACTATCTTGCTTCTACCCATCTGGTTGCAGTTGGAGAAGCCTTGATGGTTTGTAAGAAGGCAGGATTAGATTTGTCTACAGTATATGAAGGCATTAAAATAAGCTCTGGAAATAGCTTTGTCCATGAAACAGAAAGCCAAGTTATTATGAATGGAAGTTATAACATTAATTTTACAATGGATTTAGTTTGTAAAGATGTAGGCTTATTTGAAAAACTAGCAAAAGATATGAATGTGCCAACAGAAATTTCCCCTTTAATAACAAAAATCTTTAAAGAAGGTAGAGAAAAATATGGAGATCGTGCCTGGTCTTCAATGATAGTAAAACGCTTAGAAGATGCATGTGATGAGGACTTGAGGGCACCTGGTTACCCAGACGAATTAGTAGATGACACGCCAAGACGAAAAGGCTATGAAGTAATACCAGGCAATAACAAGCAATAAATGAATATTTTTCCAGAATTTTTAAGAATCAAAAGTGTACCAACTGTTGAGTGGAGCTCAGATCATCCATTGAACTTTAAACCTAAAATTAAAACACTGTTTTTTTTAATGTTGGGACTAACTATTTTTGGATTTGGTGAATCTCTTTTAATTCATTCAACCATAGGGCTTAGCCCATGGGTAGTTTTAGCAGAAGGAATCGCTATTAATCTTAATTGGTCAATTGGCTTTGCAATGTTTGTTAGTAGTGTTGCAGTTTTGTTACTTTGGTTACCTTTGAAGCAGCAACCTGGAGTAGGAACAATCTTAAATATTATAATCATTGCAGGCACTATAGAGCTATCAATGTACTTATTTGATTTTTCAACCGATAGCTATCTTCTAAATCTTTTAATAGGTTCAATTGGAGTATTTGTCGTTGGGTTTGGAAGTGGTATTTATTTGACTGCGAATTTGGGTCCAGGTCCAAGAGATGGACTGATGACTGGCTTACAGCGAGTTACAAAATACCCAATCGCATGGGTCCGAGTTTGCATTGAAATAACTGTAGTATTTATAGGTTGGTCTCTTGGAGGCACTGTCGGGTTAGGCACATTACTTTTTGCTCTTGGTATTGGTCCAGCAGTTGCTTTTGGGCTTCATGTTGTCGCAAAAATATATAAGTAAATTAATCTATTTTAATCACTACCACCAAATAAATTAACTATTACTACGCCAACAACAATTAATATCAGCCCAATCATTGTAAAAAAATTTGGCATTTGAGCATATTTAAAAACTCCAACCATTGAAGTTGCTACAATGCACAGTCCTGCAAATGATGCGTATGTTATCCCAATGGGTATTGATTTCATTACATTTGATAAGCCATACATACATAAAATAATTGTTAAGGCACTTAGCAATGATGGAACTATCAAAGAAAATCCTTCAGCAGATTTTGCAAAATTATTAGAGAGCGTTCCAAACAGAACTGCAAATAATAGAAATAGATACGGTGTAACTAAGTTCATTGCACATCAGCCTTATATTGTAATTTCATTAAACTTAAAATAAGTGGAGCCAAAATAGAAATATAAAGTCCTAAAGTTAATGAGCTAATGAAAACTTCAATACCATGATTAATTTGAGTAAGCTCAAAGAGTTGGTTGATTTTACTATTTAGTAGAATAAATCCAACTAAGGCTAATGCAGCCGATAATATCTTTAATGCTATATTTTTAGGAGAGTGAAAATTAAAGTAAATATTATCTATTGTGTGTCCAAACCAGAATCCAATTATTAAACTTCCTAGTGCAACAACAATTATTCTATCACTTTCTGCAGGCCATATTAAAAAAATAAATATTAATAAAGAAGAGTAAATAACAAAATGTATCATTTTATTAAGGCTGCGCAGCCATTTATTTTTATCACTTAGAAGTAATTTTAATAATAATATAGAAATTAATCCAAATACAATTCCACCAGCAACATCAGAAACGTCATGAACCCCTAGATAGATTCTGCTAAATGAAATAAAAATTATTAAAAATAAAGAACCAAACTTAATTAAATTATTTTGTGTATGAAGAAATATAAAGCCCCATATCACAACTGCAAGCTGTGCGTGACCACTTGGAAATCCATATGATGGACCAAGCGCGCTAAGATATGGATCTAAATTAAGTATATTTTCAGGCCTTGGATCTTGAAAAAAATCTTTTAAATATGCATTAGCAAGTGCGCTTATAAAAACAAATAATGTAAATATCCCAAAAAGCTTGCGATCAAAGAACCAATAGCAAAAAGGAACAAACAAAAATAAAAAATCTTTATATCCCAGCCAAGTAATATACTGAAAAAATGTTGTTAATTGTGGAGTTCTTATAGAGGTCACCCATTCCATATTAATTTATAGCCCCTTGTATCCAAATTCTAAAGCAGCATCAGTAATGGCATGATGAAAAGAACCAGCAAAACTCCTTAGTGCCATTATATTAAATTTATTTAAATCATCATCTAGCATATCTATTGAAATTGTGATTCCATGGTAAATTGAATTAGCACAATTATTTTTTTTAAAATCATTTAAGTTTAATGGGGAACCTTTTTTGATAACGTCCAAAGCTTTTTTGCCTTCAATTTGAATAATTGCACGTGAATGTGATTGATCTGTAATTGCAAAGTCATTCTCATGAAAATTTTTTATAATGTCATCAATAATATTTTCATTGGACGATATTATAATCCAAGTATTTGGAGCATTCCATTGAACTCTAGTAGTATCACTCGCCTCTACAAAACCAGCATGTACAGGGAAACTTAAACCATCTAACTTTAAAGAATCTATATTTAATGTGCTGCTTTTATATTGTACAATTTGAAAAATTTTAAGATTAGTAATTTCAC
>CAJJBG010000027.1 GCA_905182345.1 Pelagibacteraceae bacterium AG-422-B15 | reverse complement strand
CTACTGGAGCTTCTACTGGAGCTTCTACTGGAGCTTCTACTGGAGCTTCTACTGGAGCTTCTACTGGAGCTTCTACTGGAGCTTCTACTGGAGCTTCTACTGGAGCTGCCGCTTGTTCTTCAGCTTCTTTTAAAGCAGCTAAACGTTCTTGAGCTTTTTTCTTTGGTAGGGCTTTCTTAGGATTATTTTTTTGAGTTGGCATAGGAACAACATTTGCTTCGCCTAAAAACCTCTCTAATTTTTCAGTTGGTTTAGCACCTTTGCCAATCCATTCTTTTATTTTTTCTAAATCCAAATTCAATCTATCTGGATTATCTTTAGGTAAAAGTGGATTAAAATGACCAACTTTTTCAATAAATTTTCCATCCCGTGGACTTCTTGAATCAGCAATCACTACTTTATAAAAGGGCCTTTTTTTTGAACCTGCCCTTGCTAATCTTATTTTTAACGCCATTTTTTTTCTCCTTGTTTTTTGTTATTTTTTTAAAAATTCTGGTGGTATCTGATTATTAAAATCTTGTGGAAAACCCAGATCTTGTAAACCACTCATTCCTTTTTTAGAAATTTTTTTCATCATATCTGCCATCTTGCGATGTTGTTTTAAAATTCTATTGACTTCTGATACAACTGTACCTGAGCCCTGTGCAATTCTTTTTTTTCTAGAACCACTAATCATTTTTGGTTTTTGTCTCTCTAATTTAGTCATCGATAAAATTATTGCTTCTTGTTTTTTAATAGCATCATCACCTACATTATTAACTTTATTACCTATATTTTTCATTCCAGGAATAAACTTAAGCATACTTGAAATACCACCCATTTTTTTCATCTGATTAATCTGTGAAAGTAGGTCATTTAAATCAAATTCGCCCTGCTGAAGTCTTTCAGCCATTTTTTCAGCTTCTGCTTGATCTATGTTTTCTGATGCTTTCTCAACAAGAGTAACAACGTCCCCCATATCTAAAATACGGCTTGCAATTCGATCAGGGTGAAAAATTTCTATGTCTACAATTTTTTCACCATTACCAATAAATTTTATTGGACATCCTGTAATCATTCTTAAACTTAACGCAGCACCACCTCGTGCATCTCCATCAATTCTAGTTAACATTGTTCCAGTTAAGTTTATTTGTTCCGAAAAATTTTTGGCTACATTAACTGCATCTTGACCTGTCATACTATCTAAAACTAAAAGTGTTTCTACGGGGCTAATTATGTCTTCTAATTCACTTAATTCTTTCATTAAAGCAGAATCAATACTTGTTCTACCCGCTGTATCAAAAAGAATGAGATCAATTTTATTTAATTCAGAAGCAGTAATTGCTCTTTTTGCAATTGCTTGTGGTGTTTGATTTTCAACTTTTGGAAGTATTTCAATATCAATTTTATTTGCTAAGGCTTGAAGCTGCTCAAATGCAGCTGGACGATTAACATCTAGTGAAACAAGGAGTATTTTCTTATTAAACTTATTTTTTATATAATTTGCTATTTTAGCAGTGGAAGTAGTTTTACCTGAGCCTTGTAATCCTACTAACATTATTGAAGCAGGCTTCCTACCTTCAATAATAATTTGTGTAGTAGTTGTTCCAAGAATATTTACTATTTCATCATTAACTAACTTAATAATCATTTGACCAGGAGAAATAGATTCAATAATCTTTTGTCCAATAGCTTTTTGTTTTACTTCTAAAATAAATTCTTTAACTACCTCAAGTGAAACATCTGCTTCTAATAAAGCCCTCCTAATATCGCGCATAGCAACATCTAAAGAAGCCTCATCAATTGAGCCTGTCTTTTTTAAGCCTGTAAATACAGCCTGAAGTCTATTACTTAAGTTTTCAAACATATTTTATTCCATTTAGCTTCCAAACAACGAGTATTGCACCAGTGGGCGAAACTCGCTGACTGATGTCGACACCCATTTTAAAGGGTACCGCAGAATACTATTCTTGCGGAAAACTGCTGAAAATTAGTTCTTAAGGGCAAATATGTCAAGGTCAATTTTGAAATATCAAATAAACTGGTAAATTTGGTGGGCTAAAACTATAAGGATAATATGAAGAAATTTGATTTTATTAAAATGCATGGTCTAGGTAATGATTTTGTTATTATTGATGAGAGAATAGATGTAACAAATTTATCCTATGAAGAGATAAAATCTGTTGCTAATAGATATACTGGTATTGGGTGTGACCAATTAATTACAATTAATAATAGTGATTCTGGTGATTATTTATTTATTCGCTTTTTTAATTCTACGGGTGATGAAGTTTCTGCTTGTGGTAATGGATCAAGATGTGTTGCTAGAATTCTCATGCAAGAAAATAATACGTCTGAAATTACACTAAAGACAAAAGCTGGTTTTTTAGAGTGTAAAAAAATATCTGATGATATTATCAGCATTAACCTTGGTAAACCAAAATTACAGTGGCAAGATATTCCTTTAGATAAAGAATATGATAGCAATATTGTAACATTTAAAATAAATAATATTTCGATTTCAAATCCAAGCTTTATAAATGTAGGTAATCCCCATGCTATTTTTTTTGTCAATAATCTTAATGATTATAAAATTGAAGATTATGGGCCGCTAATTGAAACTGATAAAATGTTTCCTGAAAAGTGCAATATTACAATTGCTGAAGTAGTTTCAAGTTCACATATTAAAATTAATGTGTGGGAAAGAGGTGCAGGGAAAACTCTGGCGTGTGGAACAGCAGCGTGTGCAACTGTTGTGGCTGCTAATATAAAAAAATTAACTGATAAGATCGTTAAAGTTTCTTTACCAGGTGGTGATTTGGATATTGATTATAATGATAATATAATAATGTCTGGAGCCACTGAAATTAGCTTTAGTAGTAGTTTTGAAATTAAATAAATAAAATAAAATCTTGTTTAAAAATTTTACAAAAAAACTTAGTAGCATATTTATCTCAAAAAAAATTGATGCCACTACGTTGCTTGAATTAGAAGAGCTTCTTTTAATCTCTGACGTTGGAATAGAAACAGTAGATAAAATATTAGATAAACTTAAAATTGAAAAATTTTCTGATAGCTTGGATATAATTGAAATAAAAACTAAACTTGGCAAAATAATATTAGATATTATTGAGCCTTTTGAAGTGAAACTGCCAAAAATTGATAAGGAACTGCCTCTAATTATATTCTGTATAGGCGTAAATGGTTCTGGAAAAACTACAACAATTGCAAAGTTGGCAAATCACTATAAAGCCCAGGGCTATAAAGTTATTTTAGGAGCAGCCGATACATTCAGAGCTGCAGCAACGCAACAACTATCTGAGTGGGCCAATCAAATGAATTTAGAAATTATAACTGGGGCTGATAATTCTGATCCTGCTAGTGTAGTTTATCAATGTGTTGAAAATACTATTAATAATAATTTTAATATTGGAATTATAGATACAGCAGGGAGACTTCAAAATAGATCTGATTTAATGGAACAATTAAAAAAAATGAATAAAGTTATTCAAAATAATAATCTAGCTGTAATTCAAAAAACTATTATGGTTGTGGATAGTACGACTGGGCAAAGTACTATTAAACAAGTACAGGAATTTGCAAAATATGTTTCTATTGATGGATTGATACTTTCTAAATTTGATGGATCAGCAATTGGTGGAACTATTGTTAGCATTATAAATCAATTAAAAATTCCAATAATTGGAATTGGTACTGGTGAAAAAAAAGAAGATTTAGAAGAATTTGATTCAAATAAATTTATAAAAAGAATGCTTGAAAGCTAACAAAAACTTTCTACTCCAACATTTCAAGATGTAAATTATTTTCTTTATAAGGATATTTATTTAATTCTTCTTCTTTTAATTCGATACCAAGACCTGGGCTATCTGGTGGAATAATATAGCCATCTTCCCATTTAAGTGGATTTTTCACTAAACTAGAGTCAAATCCTGACCATGTTTCAATACCTTCAAGAATAAGAAAATTTGAAATACAGGTTGCAACCTGAACGTTGGCTGCAGCAATTATTGGGCCACAATACATATGAGGTGCAACTTGTACATATGAAGCTTCTGCAATAGCTGCTATTTTTTTAGCCTCTAATATTCCTCCAACTCTACCTAAATTCATTTGAATTATTGATGCACCACCTTCATTTAATAATACATTAAATTCATATTTAGTAGTTAGCCTCTCACCTGTTGCAACTGGTATACTAGTTTTCTTTGTGACAGAGGCCAATGCTTTAATGTTTGCTGGTGGTGTTGGCTCTTCAAGCCACATAGGGTCAAATTTTTCAATTCTTTTGGCCAATCTAACTGCACTTGCTGCTGTCATTTGGCCATGAGTACCAATTAAAATATCACAATTCTTTCCAACGGCAGTTCTCACTGCACGTACAAAATTTTCAGCATGATCAAGTTCTTCAAGCGTAAGTTCACGTGGATCATTAACTCTATATTCACTTATGGGGTCAAATTTTACTGCTGTAAAACCAAGCTCTTGATACTCTACCGCTCTTGCGGCTGCAAGATTAGCATCTTTATAGACATCTTCTTTGTCTTTAGGTTTTGGATATAAATATGTATAGGTACGCAGCTTTTCATGCACTTTGCCACCAAGTAAATTATATATGGGTTGATTTAGTTCTTTACCAAGAATATCCCACATTGCTATCTCAATTGCACTTAATACACCTGAAATAGAAATATCTGGTCTTTGTGTATAACCACTAGAATAAATTGTTCTCCATAATTTTTCGATTTGAAATGGGTTTACTCCAACGACGTAACGTTCACATACATCTTCTATCATTTTAGAAGCAATATCTGGATGGAAAGGTATGCCGTATGCTTCGCCATATCCAACTATTCCTGTATCTGTTGTTAGTTTTAAGAATATCCAATATTTACCTCCAAAAGAAGGGGGGGGATTTGCGACAATGAATGTTTTAAAATCTACAATTTTCATTATTAAGATTTCTTATCTTATAATTAAAATACTTTAATATATGAAAGAACCATGCTTTCTACACCTGGATTTCTATTACCAAAACTAGCATTGGAGATATGATTTACACTTATAGCAATTCTATTCAAACTTTCTAGTTGATAGGATAATTCAAACTGACTTCTAAATTCTAAACTATATCCCAAATCTTTGCTGTTACCCTTATCATAATAACCAACTGCAAAACTTGGCGTAAAGAAAGTACTGTGAGTTAGTTTAATATCTTTTCTTAGCCCTGAGTAAAAATACTTACCACTATCACCATTCAACATTGCACCATAGAATGGTTTTAATGAAAAATTTCCAGGAGACAAAAGACTTACATCTTCTGAAAGATATTCGATTCTATATTCACTAGAATCCTTGTTATCATTTATATCAAATTGGCCTACTGAGAATGATAAATAATCATGAGTGTTTTCAGCCTGCAAAGATACTGGGATAAATATAGAAAAAAATAGAGCACTAAGTAAACGAACATTCATATTCTGAATACAATAGATTATTTACAAACCCATGCAACATAATCTGGATCATTAACATAGCCAGCTGAATAGGTTACCTTGCAATCTACTACGGATAACGCTTGATATTCATTTATATCTTCTCTTGTTGTTAAGTCAGTATCTGAATTAGTCATTTTCATCATGTCTTGCTCACTAACCTGATCTGGACCACTGTCTTCTTCGATTCCACCTGCAAAAGCAATAGAGCACAACAATGCTAAAGACAGTATAATTTTACTAAATGTAAGTTTCATATTTTACCTCTTTTATTAATTATTCAGGATTATTAAATACTTTAAAAGTGTTCAAATTTTGTCGTTCTACATAGTTATTTAGTGCCCATGTTACACTAGGAAATGCTATTTTGTCCCATGGAATATTCTCCCAAGTAAACAGTTCGACTTCTAACGATTCAATTCCAGCTTTAAAAGAATTTTCAATTAGTTCGGCATGAAATAAGATCTGTACCTGACTAATATCCTTTAATGAGTATACGGCGAGTAAGTTTAATATTTTTATTTTAGCAAATGCTTCTTCATATGCCTCACGAATTGCACCTTCTTCTGCTGATTCATTGTTTTCTAAATATCCTGCTGGTAGAGTCCATAATCCTTTTTGCGGATCAATTGCTCGACGACACATTAGAAATTTATTTTCAAATGTACAGACTGACCCTACAACAATTTTAGGATTGTCATAAACTATATAATCACAAGAATTACATACTTTTCTAATATGAGTGTCACCAGTTGGTTTTTTTTCAATAATTTTATTACGACCACAGTTGGGACAGAATGTCTTCTTTAACTTTAATTGATCATTCATTATTTTTTAAAATATATCTTAACATCATTATTGCACCTAAAAGTAAAATTATAAAGGGTCCAAACCATAAAAAATAGTTTGACTGTGAAAATGCTGGTGTCATTAATATCCATTCTCCATAATTTTTAACAAGTTGATTTTCAATTTCATAGTTAGATTTCCCTGCAATAATTTGTTCTATAATATATAGCTTCAAATCAGTTGCCATTTCAGAATTTGAATCATAAATAGTTTGGCTTTGACACACAAGACAGCGTGTTTCTTTAAATAATTCTGTGGCACGCGAGTCCTGTTCCTTAGTCAATTTTAATTCTGCAAATGCAACAGGTGAAAAAATAAATAAAAAAATAATTATAATTAAAGATCTTGTTTTCATAATAATTTAGCAAGTATCGGTAAAATTACATTCTCTAGCTCATTCAGATGTATGGGCCCTATATGTTTATAGATTACTGTTCCTTTGTGAATAATAAATGTCTCAGGAATACCATAAACCCCCCAAACCATAGAAGATCTACCATTTTTATCTACCCCAATTTTTTTAAAAGGATTGCCTAAATTATCTATAAAATTTAGTGCGTTTATTTTCTTATCTTTATAATTAATTCCATATAAATCTAAACCTTCAATTTTAGACAAAAGCATTAATATTTCATGTTCTGCCCTGCAAGGAATGCACCACGATGCCCAAACATTTACTAACGCTACGTTAGAAGAATTTATATCATTTGAATTTAATAAAGTAATGTCACTATATAATGTTTGCATCTCAAACTCAGGGACAGGCTTTTCAATAAGTGCTGATGACAATTTTTTTACATCTTTATTCAATAGTTGAAATAAAAATATTAAGAAAATTAAAACAATTACTACAGGTGTAAAATATATAATTTTTATTTTATTCATTTTATTAGTTTTATTCTAAAAAATATTGAAGATATGCCACCAAGTACCATTAAAATAATACTAAGCCAAATAAATGACATCATTGGTTTAATGTGAATTCTCACATTAACAAAATCTGCATTTTCAGGAATATTCATTACTATATAAATATCTGCTAAGAATTTTCTTACAATACTTGTTTCAGAAGTAACTGTTGGTGGGTTACTATAGATTCTTATTTCAGGTTTAAAAGTTTCAATTACTGTTTTATTATCCAACAAGGAAAAGGTAGCTGTAACTGCATTAAAATTTTTACCTTTAGTTTGATTAACTTTGTCAAACTTAAATTTATAATTATCAATGACCAACAGATCATCTACTTGCGCTTGAAATATTTTTTCTGTTGCAAAAGTAGTGTTTGCTATGACAGATAAAATCAGCAAACCAAATCCAATATGGGCTAATGATTTTCCAAGTGAAGGGCTAATGATTGAATAGTTACGATTTGTTCTAATTCCATTTTTTATACTCACTAACATTAGTGTTAAACATAATGTTAATAATGTAATTTGTGTTAACTTTAACTCACTAAAATAGATACTAAATGCAAATATTATGGCTAAACTTAAAATAAATAATTTACTTATTGAAAATAAGATGTTTGTTAATTTGTCATTTTGCCATTTTGATACTGGTCCAACGATCATTATCAATAACAGTAGCAATAAGATTGGCATCAATGATAGGACGTAATAATTTGGTCCAACTGATATACTTTTTTGCAAAAAAAGATCGACTGCAAGAGGGTACAAGGTGCCTAAAAAAACTACAAATAAGCTTGATAGTAGTAGCCAATTATTAGCTAAAATACCTGCTTCTTTACTCACAATATTAATTTTACTTTTTTTATCTAGTGTAGGAGCTTTGATTGCATAAAGCGTAAAACTTATTATTAATATAATGGCTAAAAAAACTAAGATAAAAAGCCCTCTGGATGGATCTGAAGCGAATGTATGTACTGAATTTAATATGCCCGACCTAACAAGAAATGTGCCAATTAAACTCAAAGAAAATGTTAGTATTGATAAGAGAATTACCCATGATTGCAAAATATTTTTTTTCTCTAGAATGATTACACAATGAAATAAAGCTGTGCCAGCTAGCCATGGCATTAAAGATGCATTTTCAACAGGGTCCCAAAACCAATAACCGCCCCAGCCTAATTCATAGTAGGCCCAAAATGATCCTAATCCAATTCCAGCAGTTAAAAATATCCATGATACAATTACCCATGGATGTAGCCACCTTGCCCATTCTTGATCTATTTTATTTGTAATCATTCCTCCTACTGCAAAACTAAGAACAATCGAATAACCTACATAGCCTACATATAAAATAGGAGGATGTATGGCTAATAGTAAGTCTTGTAGAATAGGGTTTAATCCCAAGCCTTCATTGGTTATATTTTCTGTAGCTAGGAATGGATTTGAAGTTAGTAAAAGAAATAATGTAAACCCAAATATCATTAGACTTTGAAATGATATTACGTACTTTTTAAATTCAGTATTTTTTATCTTAGTTTCTAAAAATACAAAATTAAAAAAACTTAAAACCAATATCCATAATAATAAGCTGCCTTCATGGTTTCCCCACGCCCCAGCAATCTTATAAATAAGAGGTTTTTCTGAATGTGAGTTATTTACAACTAATTGATAATTAAAATTTGATTCTAAAAATAGATAAATAAGCAGCAAGAAAGAAGCGAGGCAAGTTATAAAGATTATTCTAGTAAGTACTCTATAATTAATATTAATTTTTCCAAAACTCGTATGTGGATAAATTAAATAAAGTGCCTGTATTAAAGATGCCAATAAACATGTTAGCATTAATATATTTCCTAAATTACCCAAACTCATATTTTATTCACTTTGCCATTTACCATTTTTCTTTAAAGCATCAATTACCTCGGGAGGCATATAGTTTTCATCATGTTTTGCTAAAACTTTTAAAGCTGTAATGCTACTAGAATCTTTTGCAACTCCCTCTACAACAACACCTTTGTTTTCAGCAAATAAATTTGGTATTATACCAACAAAACTAACATTTATTTCATTTTTTAAATCAGTAATTACAAAGTTATAAATTTTTGTTTCTTCGCTATACTTATAGCTGCCATCTTTGACTAAGCCGCCTACCCTAATAATATTTTTTTTATCTATGATAATTTCCTGTAATTCAGTTGGACTATAAAAATAAATTATGTTGTCCCGTAAATTGAATGTAATTAATAAAGTAGCTATAACAAGTATTAACATGCTGAGTAAGATGGTAATTAATCTTTTCTTAACTTTAATATTCATTTTTTGCATTAATTTTATTAAGTTCTTTTTCTTTATTTTTAAGAGAGAAATAATAGTAAATAAATAAAGCTGTTAAACTAAGCAGACTAAATATATATGCTGACCATACATATATACCATAACCACTCATATAAAAAAATTCGTTCATATATTTTTAGCCCTAGAAATTTTTTGTTCTAATATTTCTATTTTAAATCTTATTAGAAATAATGTTATTAGAAATAATAAATATGCAAAAGTCATAATCATTAAAGGTGTAAGCATTGATATGTGAATACTGGGCGCTGATAATTTTGAGATTGTTGCAGGTTGATGTAACGTATTCCACCAATCAACTGAAAATTTTATAATAGGTATATTGATAAAGCCTATGATTCCGAGAGTGGCTGATATTTTTGCTGCCAGTTCTTTATTGGCTATAGCTTGCCAGGTCATAATGTAGGCAGCATACAAAAAGAAAAGTACTAGCATAGATGTTAGTCTGGCATCCCAAGCCCACCATGTTCCCCAAGTTGGCTTACCCCAAATACTTCCTGTTACTAATGCTATAATTGTGAATACAGCTCCAATAGGTGCGATTGATTTCGCAAATAAATTAAAGTTAGGATTCCTAAATACAAACCATGCAATGCATGAAAAGGACAGAAATGAATATGATGCCAAGGCAAACCAAGCTGCAGGCACGTGTACATACATAATTCGCATAGAGTCGCCTTGCAGATAATCTGGTGGAGAATTAAATAAAGCAAAATAAAGTCCTACACTAAAAGTTGCTAAAGTAAGCAAACTTAAGATTGGGATCCATGCTTGAATAATGTTTATGAAGTGATTAGGAATTTTTAAATACATATTAGATTTTTTATCAATTTTTTAATTTAATGTCATTCAGCATAAAGATGCAGACTATAGGTGCTTGTAAATAATGAAAAAATGAATGAAATCATTGATAGCCCCAATAAAACTAAGCTTGATTCTTGGTTAACACCAAAAATCATAAATGGAATATAAAGTGGTATTACAATAATTGTTTTATATAAACTAGCTCTTTTGCTTCCTAGGGTTAGTGCACTTATGGCGGCACCAATAAAAACCATGCCGGGTGATCCTGCAATAATATTAACTACAATATACAGATTATCCGATAAGCTTATATTAAATAATAGTCCAGCAATTGGAATTGCTATAATAATTGGAATGCAATTTGATATCCAATGTGAAATAAATTTTGCACAAACAATTAATTCTATAGGGAATTGAGAAATTAATATTATTTCTAAATTACCGTCTTCATAATCTGAATTAAATACACGATCCAATGTTAGGAGAATTGATAGGGCTATTGCAATCCAGATAAATCCTGAAAATAATAATGTGAATGAATCTGGGCTTGCATTAAATACAAATGGAATCAAAACTAATATAAGTATAAGAAAACTTGCAGCCAATAGAAAATTGGTACTTGAGTAAAATGCTAACTTCAAGTCTCTGATAATTAAATTATAAAAGAGCATAATTATCCATATTAATTAATTTATTATAATCTAAATTATTCTTAGTATTAGATGAATAAATTGTCATTCCACCATCTTTATTATGTTTATCAATAAGACTGCCTAATAATTTAACTTTGTCAGCATCAAGATATACAAGAGGCTCATCAAGTAGCCATACTTTAGACTGACTAATTGTAAGCCGAGATAATGAAACGCGTTTTCGTTGACCATCTGATAATGAACTTACATCTTTATCAAGAAATGATTTAATATTTAATGGACCTGTTATTTGATCAATATCAATAGTCGTTTGGTAAAGATACTGCCACAGTTCTATATTTTGCTGTACAGTTAGGTTTTCTTTTAAAGAATTTTTTTGTCCAACAAATTTGAAATCTGCAATGAGCTTGTTAAAATCATTTATTTTCTTACTATTAAAAAGTATTTCCCCTTTATAATTAACTATAAATCCAGCAATTATTCTTAATAAGCTAGTTTTACCAGATCCATTTTTACCTGTAATAAGTATTGTTTGTGATGATTCAACTTTAAATGTAAGATTTTGAAAAATAGATTTTTCATTTCGAATACATTCTAAGTCATTAATTTCCAGTTTATTAGTCATAATTATAATCAACTAAGTTTAATATTTTTTGATTGATTGAAGCTCAAATTAGTCCTATTAATACATCGAGTAAAGGACGTATGCACGATAGTTATAAAACAAAAAAAACCCTCAAAATTGGTAAAAAAACTTATAGTTTTAATAGCCTTAAACTAGCTGAAAAGCATGGTTTAAAAAACATATCTTCTCTACCTTTTTCTATCAAAATTTTACTTGAAAACCTCATTCGCAATGAGGATGGGGTTACTGTAACTTCAAAGGATATCCAAGCATTTAGTAAGTGGAAAAAGAATAAAAAAATTGATTTAGAAATTAACTTTCGACCTGCCCGAGTTTTAATGCAAGATTTTACTGGTGTTCCAGCTGTTGTAGATCTAGCAGCAATGAGAGCTGCCATGAAAAAGTTAAAAAGTGATCCTAAAAAAATTAATCCTTTAACACCGGTTGACTTAGTAATTGATCATTCGATTATGGTTGATAAGTCGGGATCAGTTGGCGCCTACAAGGCAAATGTAGATTTAGAATATAAAAGAAATATTGAGCGATATGAATTCTTAAAATGGGGACAAAAATCTTTTAATAATTTTAGAGTCGTTCCACCTGGGATGGGTATTTGTCATCAGGTAAACCTAGAAAATCTTGCACGTACAGTTTGGTCTGACAAAAAGAAGATTGATGGAAAAGAAGTAAATCTAGCCTATCCTGATACTGTTGTTGGCACTGATAGTCATACGACAATGATCAATGGTTTATCCGTTTTAGGTTGGGGTGTTGGTGGAATTGAAGCAGAAGCTGCAATGCTAGGGCAGCCAATATCCATGGTTGTTCCAGAAGTTGTTGGCCTTGAAATTGTTGGGAAACTAAAAGAAGGTACTACAGCAACAGATTTAGTCTTAACTGTTACAGAGATTCTTCGAAAACAAGGTGTTGTAAGTAAGTTTGTTGAATTTTTTGGAAGTGGCTTAAAAGATTTACCAGTAGCTGACAGAGCAACGATTGCAAATATGGCGCCTGAATATGGAGCTACGTGTGGAATATTTCCAATTGATAATGAAACCATTAAGTTTTTAGAAGCAACTGGTCGTCCGAAAGATGAAATTGCTCTTACAAAAAAATATGCAATTGAACAAGGTATGTGGGAAACTCATACTAAAAAAAATACTGTTGTATACACAACAAAACTTAAATTAAATTTATCATCTATAGTTCCGTGTATGTCAGGTCCTAAAAGACCTCAAGACAAAATTGAACTTCCTAAGTTAGCTAAATCTTTCCAAGCCAGTTTAAAAACTGATTTTAAAATTTCTGAAATATCAAAGGTTAGTCAGGTAAAAAATAAAAAATTTAGTATTGATCATGGACATGTGGCCATTGCTGCTATCACTAGCTGCACAAATACTTCAAACCCAAGTGTTATGCTTGGTGCAGGAATATTAGCTAAAAAAGCTTATAATTTAGGCTTACGTACGAAGCCGTGGGTCAAGACCTCGTTGGCACCTGGATCAAAAGTAGTAACAGATTATTTGGTTAAATCTGGTACTCAAAAGTATTTAAATCATTTAGGATTTCATTTAGTTGGATACGGTTGCACTACATGTATCGGTAACTCTGGCCCTCTAGAAACAGATATAGCTAATACCATTTCTAAAAATGATCTTATAGTGAGTGGTGTGTTGTCTGGTAATAGAAATTTTGAAGGTCGTATTAATCCGCATGTAAAAGCAAATTATCTCGCATCTCCACCTTTAGTTGTTGCTTATGCTTTAGCAGGTAGTACTAAAATTGATATTACTAAAGATCCAATCGGTACAGATAAAAAAGGTAAAAAAATATATTTAAAAGATATTTGGCCTACATCAAAAGAAATTAAAGAAATGATGAGTAAAACAATTAATTCTAAACTTTATAGTAATAGATATAAAAATGTTTTTGCTGGTGATGAGAGATGGAAAAAAGTAAAGGCCACTACAGGTTTAACTTATAATTGGAATAAAAAATCTACTTATGTACAGCACCCTCCTTATTTTCAAAATATGAAGCTTGAAGGTGGAAATATAAAAAATGTTTTAGATGCAAATATTTTAGGAATTTTTGGGGATTCGGTAACAACAGATCATATTAGTCCAGCAGGCTCAATAAAGACAGATGGTCCTGCCGGAGATTATTTAACAAGCAAATCCGTTAAGATTCATGATTTTAATTCTTTTGGTGCACGTAGAGGTAATCATGAAATTATGATGCGAGGAACTTTCTCAAATATTCGTATTAAGAATGAAATGCTTAGTGGGATTGAAGGTGGCTACACATGCCATTATCCGTCTAAAAAGCAAATGTCTATTTTTGATGCTTCTATTAAATATAGAAAAAGTAATAAATCACTCGTTATTTTCTCAGGAAAAGATTATGGAATGGGATCATCTAGAGATTGGGCAGCAAAAGGTACTAACCTTCTTGGTGTCAAAGCTGTAATTGCAGAATCCTATGAGAGAATTCACAGGTCCAATCTAGTAGGAATGGGTGTATTGCCTCTGCAGTTTACTAAAGGTCAGGACCGTAAAAGTTTGAAACTTACTGGCGCTGAAATTATTAGTATTTCTGGTTTAGAAGGAGAAATAACTCCAAACATGCAACTTCCAATGAGAATTAAATATGCATCAGGAAAGACACTTGAAATAAAAGTAAACTGTCTGATTAAAACAGTAAATGAAGTTGAGTACTTACAAACGGGTGGAATACTTCAGTACGTTCTTAAAAATTTAGCTGAGACTGCTTAAATTTAACTAATTGAAGATGTAATTGTATCAATTAACTTTTTAGAAAAGTTAACAGGATCTGATGGTCTTTCACCATCTAAAATCATTGATTGCTCAAATAGAAGTATACCTATATTTTCAATATCACCCACTGAAGCCTTATCCTTAGACATTTTTGCTAATTTCTTGATTAGCTTATGATCAGGATTAATTTCTAAAATCTTTAGAGACATTCCTTCTTGTAATTGATTATGCTGTTTTAGAATTTTCTCTAACTGTGGATCCATCGCACTCTCATCTGCAACAAGACATACTGGACTATCTATTAATCTAGAAGAAGTTCTAACATCCTTAACTTTATCCTTAAGCTTATCTTTTAATAAAATAATTAATGGTTCCAAAGACTTATCTTCTTTTTTATCCTTATCCTCTGACTTTTTCTTACTAATAGAATCTAGATCATCAACACCCCTAGTAATTGATTTTATATTTTTTTCTTTAAATAGTGGAGTTGAAGAAGTCCAGAAGCTATCAACAGAATCATCCAGAACTAAAACATTAATTCCTCTAGACTTATAACCTTCTAAACTTGGATTATTGATTATATTATCATAACCATCCCCAGTTATAAAATAGATATCATTCTGTTTTTTGCTCATTGTTTCAATATATTCATCTAGTGTAATGAGCTTTGAAGAATTTGAATTCTTAAATAGAGCAATCTCCAGTAGGACGTCTTTCTTATCGGCATCCTCGTAAATACCTTCTTTAATAACTGGTCCAAAATTTGCCCAAAATACTTCATACGAAGCTCTGTCAGCAGTTAATTTTTTCTTAAGATCACCAATTGTTCTTTTTACCAGGGCATTTCTAATTTTTTTAACCACCGGATTGTTTTGAAGCATCTCTCTACTTATATTTAAAGGAAGGTCTTCAGAATCAATGACCCCTCTTAAAAAACGTAAATATGCAGGAATTAGTTCAGGACAATTATCAGTAATAAAAACTTTTTTTACATAAAGCTTTAATCTATTTTCACGCGCTGGATCATATAAATCAAACGGTTTTGATGACGGGATAAAGTTAAGTACTGTATATTCAATCTGACCTTCAGCTTTATAGTGAGACGTCATCCAAGGATCATCAAACATTTGGCCTACATGATTATAAAATTCTTTATACTGTTCTGGTGTTATTTTATTTTTTGGACGTGTCCATAGCGCTAGCGCTGAATTAATTGCTTCTTCTTTTTCTTCATCTTTATCGTTACTCTCACGCACAAAGACAGGAATACTAATATGATCAGAATACTTTCTAATAATTTCTTCTATTCTATTTTTTTCTAAAAACTCTTTGCTCTCCTTAGTAATTGATAAAATAATTTTTGTACCCCTATTTGAATTTAGTTGTTCTAAATCATCAGACTCATCGATAGTAAAATTACTTTCACCATCTGACTTCCATATCCAAACTTTATTTTCTCCAGCTTTACGAGTTATTACTTTTAAATCAGATGCAACCATAAAGGCTGAATAAAAACCTACACCAAATTGTCCAATTAATGATAAATCTTTTGTTTCTTTAGCTTCTTTTATAAATTGAGCTGTTCCGGATCGTGCAATTGTTCCTAAATTATTGACTAAATCTTTTCGATTCATTCCTATTCCATTGTCTGTAATAGTAATTAAATTATCTTTCTTATTAATTTCAATTTTAATTTTTAGATCAGGATCTGATTGCAGAAGCTTTTCTTTTGTTGTAGCTAAATATCTTAATTTATCACATGCATCAGATGCATTTGATACAAGTTCTCTTATAAAAACTTCTTTTTCAGAATAAACTGAGTTAATCATCAACTTTAAAAGCTGACTTACTTCAGTTTGGAATTCTAATTTTTCGGATTTAGCCATAATTTATAAATGTTTATTAGAAATGTATATTGTAATTTCTGATAAGATTTCAAGCCCTTTAGCTTAAAAAATTTAAAATAATGTTTATTTTTACTATCTTTTTTTAGCGAATATTAGTTAATATATGGGATGGTAGTTCGATATCTAAGTTCCATAACAAATCATGATAATTCTGCCCAAATTAGTCCGGCACAAACCGTATCTCAGACCTTTTTTAATCGCAATGAACTCAATCAAATTCTCTCTATTTATGGAAAAAAAATCAGTGAGGGGAAATTAAAAGATTATGCAATTGATCATTTAGAGAGTTCAGCAGTTTTTTCATTCTTCCGACATACATTTGAAACTGCTTTTTTGAAGATTATTAAAAATAAAAAAATTTCTAAATCTAAATTAAAATATCATTTAGTAAGTTCTGCTGGATCTATTATTAAACGCAGCAATGAATTAGAGTTAATAATTAAACATCTAAATACTACTAATTTGAAAATTGTAAAAAAATAGAGTCTCCAACAAAAGAGACTCTACTATATAATTAATTTATTTACCTTCTTTGTCCGAAAAGTCTTAGTAGCATTATAAATAGATTTATAAAATCTAAGTATAAGGTTAGCGCACCCATAATTGCTTTCTTTGAAGAAGACTCAGCGCTATCATAGGCATTATACATATTCTTAATTTTTTGCGTATCATAGGCAGTTAAACCTACAAAAATTAATACACCTAAAATTGAGATTGCAAAATATAAAGCTGGTGATTGCATAAACATATTTACAATAGATGCAATTATAATTCCAATTAGACCCATCATTAAAAATGAACCCATACCAGTTAAATCTCTTTTAGTCGTATAACCATAAATACTCATGGCACCAAAAGTTGATGCAGTAATAAAAAATACCCTAGCAATACTTGCTCCTGTATATTGTAAGAAAATTGTTGAAAGTGACAGCCCCATTAAAACTGCAAACACCCAAAACATAGTTTGCGCTCTTGATGCTGACATATTTCTAATACCAAAGCTCATATACATTACAACACCTAGTGGGGCAAACATTAGCAAATAAATCATTGGTGACTGATATATTGCACTACCAGCCATTGTTGCCATTACATTTAAATTTCCTGAGTAATCATAAACTGCTGTATAGCTAAAGAGTATATAAGAGATTAAACCCGTAACTCCTAAGCCACCTGCCATAAAGTTATAAACTTTAAGCATATATTCTCTAAGTCCGGCATCTACAGTTGATGTGGCTTGAGCACTTCTATTTTGATATTCCATTTAATACAATTCCTCTTTGAATTTTTTACTATAATAATACATAATGTTTAATTAGATCAATACAAGACATCTGTATTAATCATTTTTAATTAAAAATACATATATTTCAATAGGATAGGATGAATTATGGATAAGGTTTTAGTTACGGGGGCTTCAGGCTATATAGCGTTACACTGTATTTCGGAATTACTTAAAAAAGGTTATTCAGTCAAAGGCTCTCTTAGAAATTTAGATAGAGAAGAGGAAGTACGATCTTCAATTAAAAAAGAGGTGGCTGATGACAATCTTGAATTTTGTAAACTTAACTTATTAAGTGATGATGGTTGGAAAGATGCAATGCAGGGGTGTGATTATTTATTACATATGGCTTCTCCGTTTATTACTTATGAGCCAAAAAATGAAGATGATCTTATTCGTCCTGCAAAAGAAGGTACTGTTAGAGCTCTAAAATTTGCTAAAGATGCAGGTGTTAAGAAAGTTGTTTTAACTTCATCAGTTGCAGCAATTGCATATGGACATGAAAAATCTATTTGTGGCCCAAATGATTGGTCAGATATTAATCAAAATATTGGCGCTTATACTAAAAGTAAGACTATTGCAGAACGAGCTGCTTGGGATTTTATAAATTCTCAAGAACAAAAAAATATGACAATGACAACTATCCATCCTGGATTAGTTCTTGGCCCATTACTGAGTAATGACATTGATGGAGCTTCAGCAGATATAATGAATAAACTTATTACTGGAAAGTTTCCAGGAAATCCAAATTTGAATTTTACACTAGTTGATGTCAGAGATGTTGCATTGTTACATGTTAAAGCAATTAGTTCAGCTGAATCTAATGGTAAAAGATGCTTAACGACTTCAGAAGATTATTTACATATGTCTGAGTTGTCTTCGATACTTAGAGAGGGTGGCTATAAAAAAGCTCCCTCAAAGAATATTCCAAATTTTATTGTTAAATTCTTAGCATTATTTAGTAGTGAGATGAAAAGTGTAGCTAGAAACTTAGATAGAAAATATAAAGCAGATATATCTGAAACAATCTCTTTATTTAATTGGAAGCCAATTGAAATAAAAAAAACCATACTGGATATGGCTGAATCAGTACAAAATATATTGGAGAAAAAATAATGGAATATAGAAAACTAGGAAGAACAGATATTAAAGTAAGTGCAATTTGTCTTGGCACAATGACCTGGGGTGAACAAAATACAGAGGCAGATGCTCATGAGCAGTTAGATTATTCTATAGAAAATGGTGTAAATTTTATTGATACAGCAGAATTATATGCCGTGCCTACCAAAGCTGAAACACAGGGTTTAACAGAAGATCATATTGGAACTTGGCTTAAAGCAAGAAATAATCGAGACAAAGTTATCTTGGCATCAAAAGTTGCTGGTCGATCTGGTTTAAACTATCTGCGCGAAAACAATGAACTCACAAGACTTAGCAAGGAGCATATTCATTACGCTGTCGATAAAAGTTTACAGCGCCTTCAAACTGATTACATAGACTTATATCAGGTTCATTGGCCTGATCGTCCTTTTGGTGCTTTTAGTGGTAAACTTGAGTATAAATATAATCCTATTCCAGAAGATACCATTGAAATTGAAGTAACATTAGAAGCTTTGGGTGAGCTTGTTAAGGCTGGAAAAGTTAGACATATAGGTCTTTCAAATGAAACCCCTTGGGGCACAATGAAATATTTGGAATTGTCTAAAACTCATTCGTTGCCAAGAGTAGTTTCAATACAAAATGCCTATAATTTAGTTAATAGAGCTTTTGAAGTTGGTTTGTCAGAAATTACTAATCATGAAGATATTGGCCTTTTATCTTACTCACCTTTAGGTCAAGGAATTTTAACTGGTAAGTATTTAAATGGACAGATGCCAGAAGGTTCGCGCATGGCCCTATTTGGTGATGGCCCTCTAGCGTATAGATATAAAAGTGAAAGAACAAAACGTGCCACTGAAATGTATGTCGATATTGCAAAAAAATATAATATAGATCCTGCACAAATGGCTATTCGTTTCTGTGATATTCAACCTTTCATGACCTCGACAATTATTGGTGCCACTAAAATGGATCAATTAAAAACATGTATTGATAGTATCAATCTTGATTTAACAAAAGAAATCTTAAAAGAGATTGACGCGGTGCATAGAGAATTGCCACATCCAGCACCATAATGAATAAAAAACTTTCTACTGCTGATCGCAATGCTGCCCTTATAAAATTACAAGGGTGGAAATTAGTTAAAGGTAGAAATGCTATAACTAAAACTTTTCAATTTAAAAACTTTAATGCTACCTTTAGTTGGATGACAGCTATGGCATTACATGCTGAAAAGTTAGATCATCACCCGGAATGGTTCAATGTTTATAATAAAGTTATTGTAACTTTATCTACACACGATGTTAGTGGAATATCTATTTTAGATATTAAATTAGCAAATATAATGAATAATACTAAATAAATTTATTCAATAGCCATTGTTACTAGTGGCTTTTCTAAATACATAGTACATGCATAAGAAAAACTGCTGTCATCGTTGGTTACTTTAAACCACTGCGATGCAATAGCATTCGTTACATCAAAGGTCAATTTAACAGATGGGTTAGTATCTGTAATTTTAGTATATGATGCAGGTAGTCTATATATTAAGACAACCTCAGTATCGGCACTGTCTAGAGTACTCTGCCAAATATGTGGTGTCGGCTGAGTGTAGTTTGCAGACCAGTTGTAGTGATTACCTTTTACTAAACCAAGATTATCTAGATAAGGCAGGTTTAGAAGAACTTGTGTACCACCATCTGATGTGTTGGGTAAATTTGCCGGATCCGTAATACCACCAACAAATGTGTCATTTCCAGGACCATTTGCAAATGTAGTAGTTTGTATTGAAGGAGTGCTTGAAATAGCACCCATAGCAAATTCAGTAACGCTATTAGTAATGCTTGATGCGGTTGAGCACGTTCTTGAGCCTTCAGCAATATTTGTATTTGTTGTTACAACTGAACCACTTAACCAAACGTCTCTGGTCATTGTTACTCTGAAATAATTATATGTTATATCTTTAGTTATGCCTACGGTTGTATCTGCAAATACACAAGCATTAGTATTGGCAGTTGCAATAGACGCAATGTCACATCTCCCAGTCATCGTTTTTGTAAATGTATAAGTATTGTCTCCAACGCATGCTCCTGTTGAAGGACTGACACTCTCACATAATTGCATGGATTGCAGATCAAAAGACATTACAGTTGGAGTTCCATAAAGTGCGCTACCATTAGGATAGACACCCTCAAGGGAGGCTGATGATGCAAAATGCGTTTGTGATAAAAAACTAATAATAATAAATAGAGCTATTTTTTTCATAGTATTAAGAGCCTCTCACGATGATCACTCCACCAGGATTGGTAGTTTTTTCAGTAACGATTTTATTTGTTCTTCTAACTTTGTGTAACATTTGACTCGCCATATTTTTCTCTGGGAACATGTAGTCAGTGTACGTATGTGTTATGATAGTTGGTGTATAACCAGTTGCCGGCCATCTTAAACTAAGTTTCCAAAAATCTTCTTTACTACCGACATCTGGATCGCTTTGACCAAATTCAAGAATCATATTAGCTAAAACTTGTGCTTCTAAGCTATAACGTTTTCCCTTAGTATCAGTGCTAGTGCCTGACCAAGCATAGTTATTATAAACCACTTTACCCCATGGCATATAAGGTAATTGACCAACAATGTTTACATCATAACCATTTAAGACTGTCTCAGTAGCTGTTCCATAAGAGGCTGTATCACCTAATCTTTGGTATTTATTTACATATACTTCAAAAGCACTAGTTAAATATTCTAAACCTAAACTACCTCTTTGATGTTCTTGTTCAAATTCATGATCATAAAATAAATTAATACCTAGAATTGAATTATTATTTTGTGCTAGAGTTCTAAAACCTAAACCTACATTTAATAATGTTCTTTGATCACCATTGGCATATGGTTCATGATTTCCTAAACGAAGCTGTGTAAAATATAAATGCTTATTAGATAGTTCTGAGTATGGATTCATGGCTAGTGGACGAACAGCTAAGATAGAATATCTTAAGTCGTAATTATCTTGTGAATGAATAGTGATTTCAGTATCACCCTCACCAGGTAATACAGAAGTAATTGTTTCACCCAGCTTATTAAGTGAATGATTGATACCATCTTGTAATAAGTCTTCAGCATTAACAATATAAAGTGAAGATAATATTAAAGTTGCTGAAATAAGAGTGATTTTAAGTTTTTTATGCATAAATTTTAACCAGTGTGTTCAAAGTCGAACTTATAAGTTAATATTGGCTTAGAGTCTATCTCTTATAAATAAAAACCTAACTCTTTTTGCCCAAATTCCTTAATCTTAATGCATTTAGCTTTATGAAACCCTCAGCATCTTGTTGGCTATAAATTTGATCATCTTCAAAAGTGGCTAAATCAGCATTATATAGTGTAAAAGCTGATTCTCTTCCAGTAATCATCACATTTCCTTTATAAAGCTTCATTCGCACTCTACCCGTTACATTCTTTTGGGTTTGATCAATCATGGCTTGCAACATATCTCGTTCTGGAGAAAACCATAAGCCATTGTAGATTAGTTTTGCATACTTAGGTGCTACCTCATCTTTAGTATGAGCTGCTTCTTTGTCTAATGTTAAACTCTCTATAGCTCTATGCGCATGATATAAAATAGTGCCCCCTGGAGTTTCGTAAACTCCTCTAGATTTCATTCCAATAAATCTATTTTCTACCAAATCAATTCTACCAACACCATTTTTGCCACCAAGTTGGTTTAATTTTTCTAATAGCTGATATGGCGTTAAAGATTCTCCATTTACTGCACATGCATCTCCAGATTTAAAATCTATAGTTATTTCTTCTGGCACATCGGGTGCATCAGTTGGTGCTACTGATCTTGTATAAACATATTCAGGTGCTTCAATGAATGGGTCTTCCAATACTTTACCTTCTGCCGATGAATGTAAAACATTTGCATCTATACTAAAAGGCTGTTCACCACGTTTATCTTTTGATATTTGAATATCATGTTGGTCGGCATAAGCAACTAAAGCGGCTCTTGAATTCATATCCCAAATTCGCCAAGGGCTTATAATTTCAATATCAGACTGATGATAGTAATAGCCAAGTTCAAATCTAATTTGGTCATTACCTTTGCCAGTTGCGCCATGGGATACGGCTTCAGCATTTACTTGTTGCGCAATTTCTATTTGGCGTTTAGCAATTAAAGGTCTCGCAATCGCTGTGCCTAAAAGATAGTAGCCTTCATAAAGAGGGTTTGCTCTAAACATTGGAAATACATAGTCTTTTACAAATTCTTCTTTTAGATCATCAATAAAAATTTCAGTCGTGCCATGTTGCTTGGCTTTTGCCTCAACTGCAGCAAAATCTTCTTCTTGCCCTAAGTCAGCAGTAAAGGTTACAACTTCACATTGATAATTTTCTTTTAACCATTTTAATATTACCGATGTATCTAAGCCACCTGAGTATGCGAGAACAACTTTATTTATTTTTTTCATATTTCTAATCTTCTTAAACTTTTTTTAACTTTTATACTATCAGACTTAAGTTGGCCACATGCAGCCATAATATCTTGGCCACGGGTTTTTCTTACGGGGCTTGAATAGCCTGCGTCATTGATAAAGTCACCAAATTTCTTAATCTGGTTATTACTTGAACACTCATAAGGAGAATTAGGCCATGGGTTAAATGGAATTAAGTTAATTTTTGCAGGTATACCCTCAATAAGATCAACCAGCGCTTGAGCATCTGCAAGACTGTCATTGACACCCTTAAGCATCACATATTCAAAAGTTATTCTTCTTGAATTTCGTGATCTTGGATAGTCACGGCACGCTTGGATTAGTTTCTGTAATGGATATTTTTTATTAATCGGTACTATTTCGTTTCTTAAATCATCATTGGTTGCATGTAGAGAAATAGCCAATACCGTATCAACTTCGTTACCCCATTCTAATATTTGTGGAACTATTCCAGAAGTACTTAAGGTTATTCTTTTGGTAGATAGTTTTATGCCTTCTGGGTCAGAAAAAATTTGAACTGATTTTTTTACCGCATCATAATTATATAATGGTTCACCCATTCCCATAAAAACAATATTTGATATTTTTCTATTCTCATTTGCTGGCCAATCTTTTAATTGATCTCTTGCAATCATTAGTTGTGAAACAATTTCTTCTGTTGTTAGATTTCTTACAAGTTTTTGTGTGCCGGTATGACAGAATTTACAGTTTAATGTACAACCCACTTGAGAAGATACACACAACGTCCCTCGATTATCTTCTGGTATGTAAACAGTCTCAACTAAATTGCCATCACTCAGCTTGATCAACCATTTTTTTGTGCCATCAACAGAGTGTTGTTCTTTATCTAAATTAGGTCGCTGTAATGAAAAAACTTTTTTTAATTCTTCTCTTAATTGGGCAGAGATTGATGTCATGTCATCAATGCTGGTCACACCATGAAAATATAGCCAATGCCATATTTGCTTTACTCTAAAGCTTTCATCGGATTTAATTAAGTCAGACTCTATAAGTTTTGATTTTATTTCATCTCGACTAAGACCAATAATATTTGTCTTAATATTTGTCATTAGAATTTTTTATGAGCAGGCTTTATTGATTGCGTTTAGTGCCTTAGTAAAGCCTATCAAGGAATAAGTATCTGTAATATTTGTCCCTCTGCTTGATATACTTTTAACTTTAACCCGCGCACCTTGTTTCATTTGTTGAATAATTTTCTTATATTGCTTTTCATCTTCTACCCAAGCCGCTTCATTGCTTGTAAATAATCTATGTGAAGCATCTCCTATTATCATGGTTACAACTGAATCTGGTTTGAATGCAAATCCAGCTTGAATTTGCGGCTCATTAAAAACTTTGTCACCCGGGATATTCACAATCATTAGAGCGGCCGATCCACGATTTAGATTGTCTGGTGTAGTAGAGACTGGATTTGATGCCATAAAGCACAGCTTATCGTCACCACTTTCACTAACTCTTGCCATCCAGGCTCTGGACGAACCATATTCACCAATAAGCTTTGATTCAACAATGCCAAATGCATTTACTGAAGATGCTAGTAGAAATATCGTGATTAGTTTAGTATAAAATCTCATATCAATTAATTTATATAACGGGAATTAACATAATGAAAGCAATAGTTTGTAAAGAATTTGGACCGCCTAGTGCATTAGTTTTAGAGGAAATAGAGCTGTCTGCTCCAAAGAAAAATGAGGTATTAATAGATATTCATGCAGCTGGGGTTAATTTTCCCGATACTTTAATCATCAAAGATATGTATCAATTTAAGCCGGCTTTACCTTTTACGCCTGGTAATGAGATTGCTGGTATAATTAGTGCCATTGGTGAGGGTGTAACTGCATACAAAGTAGGTGATGCAGTTATCGCTATGCCTACATTTGGTGGTTATGCAGAGCAGATCGTTGTGTCAATAAACCAAGTTTACAAGAAACCTGCTAACATGGATTTTACAACTGCTGCATGTTTTACAACAACCTACGGAACATCTCACTATGGGTTAAAGGACAAGGCGCAACTTAAAGAAGGTGAAACCGTCTTAATCTTAGGCGCTGCTGGGGGTGTTGGTATTTCAGCAATAGAAATTGCAAAAGCTATGGGAGCAAAAGTCATTGCTGCAGCTTCAAGTGATGAAAAATTAGCCGTATGCAAAGAATATGGTGCAGATGAGTTTATAAACTATGGCAATTATGATTTATCAGATCGAGATCAAGTTAAATTATTTAGAGCCGATATTACAAAAGCTTCTGGTGGCAAGGGGCCTGATGTAATTTATGATCCCTTAGGAGATAAATTTACTGAGCCAGCACTTAGAAGTATTGCTTGGGGGGGAAGACATCTTGTCATCGGTTTTGCTGCTGGTGAAATTCCAAAGATCGCATTAAATTTATACTTAGTTAAAGGGTGTTCAATGGTTGGAGTTTTTTGGGGATCTTTTGCAATGCGAGAACCACAAAATCACATTGCGAATATGGAACAGCTAACTAGATGGCATGAAGAAGGAAAAATTAAAGCGCCAATTACGCAAATGTTTCCATTAGAAAAAGCAGCTGATGCCTTGGATCACATTTTAGCAAGAAAAGCTGTTGGTAAAATTGCTCTTACAACTTCTTTTTATAAAAAATAATCTTTTAACAAGCTGTTGATTTAATTAACTACTTATTGGTTTTGAATAAACGCTGCTTTAACTGTATTTTTTAATAAACAAGCAATGGTCATAGGACCGACACCGCCTGGTACTGGTGTTATTGCAGAGGCTACATTAACTGCTTCAGCATAATCCACATCACCTACCAGCATAGTTTTTGAAGCATCATTCGGATTTTCTACACGATTAATGCCAACATCAATAACAACAGCACCTGGCTTGATCCAGTCGGCTTTAACCATCAATGGCCTCCCAACAGCAGCTACTAAGATATCTGCCTGTCGTGTAATCATTTCAATATCTTTTGTTTTTGAATGCACCGTTGTAACCGTACATGACTCTTCTAATAAAAGCTGTGCCATTGGCTTACCAACAATATTTGATCTTCCAATAATTACCGCATGCATACCCACTAAATTTGGAATATTTCTTTTTAACATCAAATAACATCCCAGTGGTGTACAGGGGACAAATGATTTTTTTAATAAGTCGCCGCCAATTGAATTACGCCCAACATTTAGTGCATGAAATCCATCTGCATCTTTTATAGGATCGATTGCATCTATAATTACTCTAGAATCAATATGTTTTGGTAACGGCAGTTGTACTAATATTCCATTAACTTTTTTATCATTATTTAACTGATCAATTAATTTTATTAATTCATCTTCTGATATAGTTTCATCTTTAATGTGATCTTCAACGTCCATACCAATTTCTTTAGCCATTTTAGATTTAGTTCTGACATAAACTTGACTAGCAGGATTTTCACCTACTAATACTACTGCTAAACATGGAACTGTTTGATATAAACTTTTAAATTTTTCAATTTCCTGTTTTGCTTCTGCACGCACTTCTGCTGCAATAATTTTTCCATCTATGATTGTAGCTGTCATATCGTCCTTAGGTTAAGAAGTTATATTTAATATTATTCTGTATGAATATTAATAATAAAACAAGAATAATTGGCGAGACATCAATTCCCCCAAGATTCGGTACTATTTTTCTAATTGGATTTAGTAGTGGGTCAGTTAGTTTGTTGGTAGCAACTAATATCATTACCACAAATTTATTTTGCATATTGACAATATTGAACGCAATCAACCAACTCAAAATTATATTTGCCATTAATATATAAAAATAAATATCAATCGCTTGATAGATGAGTATTAAAAAAGGTGTCATATTTTATTGTTTTAATAAGTAATTATCTAAAAATTGATCTAACCATAAATCAATATTTTTGCCATGTTTTATTCTTAAATTTAATTGTTTTAATCGAGATTGTGCTCCTATATCTCTCAATTTGTGTGCTGCAAAGTGTAGCCACGTTAAATGCATCCGTAGATTAACTTCAGGGTGAAATTGTATCCCATAAGCACGCTTATACTTAAAAGCTTGTTGTTGAAATGTAGTTCCTTTTGCCAGTATTTCACAAGATTCAGGGGCTATAAAACCTTCATTATGCCACTGAAAAAAGGTGGTTTGTTTTTGAAAAATCTTTGTCCCCATTCCACTAGGAATAATATCAAAAAAACCAATTTCACTAGATTTGTCCGAAGCACTCTGTACCGCCCCACCCAGATTCTTAGCTAACATCTGTGCTCCAAGACAAATGCCTAAAAAAGGCTTATTCGATTTTAGTGCAACATCTATCCAAGCTATTTCATTTCTAATAAATTTATTTTTATGGCTATCATTTGCACTCATTGAGCCGCCATAAATTACTACCAGATCATGATTAACCATAGTATTAGGCAATTGCTCACCTAGCGCTGGTTTCTTAATATCTAGTTTATAGCCACGCAGCTTGAGTTTGTAACCAACCCTACCAACAGAAGATCTTCTTTGATGTAGTATAATTAATGCTTTCTTTTCTTTGATCATAAATAAATTAAGTTTTTTATTTATTACATCGCACTGAGACCACCATCAAGTACAATTTCTGAACCTGTTATAAATTTAGACTCATCTGAAGCTAAATATAATATGGCATAAGCAACGTCTACTGGCTCACCAATTTTTTTAATTGGAATCTGACGTGCAAGTTTTTCTATCGCCCCTTCATTTCCAAAGGCCTGTTTCATAGGATCCAGTATCGGTGTATCAATAAATGCTGGGTGCACAGAATTACATCTAATTTGAGTATCTTTTTTTGCACAATAAAGTGCAGTGGATTTACTTAAATGTCTAACCGCAGCTTTAGATGAATTATAAGCTGCTGTATTCCAACCTGCTACAATCCCTGAGATGGACGATATATTAATTATTGAGCCTAAACCATATTTAGCCATATATGGTATGGAATACTTACAGCCCAAGAAGACGCCGTCCAAATTGACTTCATGAACTTTTTTCCAAGTATCATAGGATGTTGAAACAACATCAGCACCGATAGAGATACCTGCGCTGTTTATTAGTATATTTAAGCCGTCAAACTCTTCGTCTACTTCGGCTAAAATAGTTTTCCAATTGGTTTCATTAGTAACATCAAGTTTTTTAAAAGTGTATAGGTCTTTATATTTTGGATCTATAAGGCTTGATAGGCTGTCTAATGCAGCCTGGTTAATATCGGCAAACACTACTTTAGCACCTTCTTCTAAGAGTAATTTTCCACTTGCCAAACCAAGTCCAGATGCCCCACCGGTAATGAGTGCTACTTTATTTTTAACCCTATTCATAAAATTAATTAATACTTTTAGAAATCCAAGTGTTTACACTTACAGTATCGAGTGAAGTTAAGTAGCATTCCTGCATATCGTGCACTCTTAAGCCTTTTTCACCGGCAACCAAAAGTTTATTATTACTTAGCTCTATTATACCAGTATTGCCGAGTCGGTCTTGCCTAACACACGTTGAAATATTTTTCTTATTATTAAGATCAACTATTGAAATTACACCACCTAATCCAGACACAGCAATATTACCATTGGTTAATATTTTGCCACTAGTTAATGTATTTTTAATTCCATTATTATATATTTTAAAATCATAATTATCTGCAGATGTACTATTAGTTAAAATTATATTCCCAGACATGCCTAATAATAAGAGTGTATTGCTAGATAAAATTGAAGATGCCCAAATCGACCCTGTGTAGCCTGTATCAAATAATTTCCAGTTCTTACCTTTATCTGCAGAGACATAAAAATTTCCTAATTCACCTGCCGCATATGCATAATTCTCATCAACTATAATGGTATTAATGTGTGGTTGAAACTCATCTTCAGTTATATAAAATTCATTCCAAGTATTACCACCATCAACGGTACCTAAAGCTTTCGCAAAAGCACCCACAGCTATGCCCGACATGCTGTCGTACATTGAGATTGATAATAGCGGGGCATCAAAGATCGCGTCCTCAAATTGTTTAATCCAGTTTTCACCTTTATCCTGAGACTTTAATATAAGTGCATCATGGCCAGTTGCCCAACATAGATATTCAGTTACACAATCTATATCGGTTAAAGTTAACGTTGTAGGTACATTTGCTTGGTGCCAATTTTCTCCATTATCATCTGAGTAAATGATAATACCATGGATTCCAACACCAATTATTCTTTCATCAGCAACATCAATAGCATTAATTAAAGTTTTATTATATTTAGGTGAGGTTGCAGCGTTACCAGTATCAAGATTAAAGTTTGCAGCAGTTGCATTCAAGCTTATTAAAATAGATATTATTATTAATGAAATATTTGGCATAGATATTTATATTTATGAACTTATAATTAGAAACAAATCTTACTCTAGATAAATTATTTTAACAGATAAAAAAAAGGCCTGATTATTAACCAGGCCTTTTTTAATAAATTATTTTTTTGTTAATAATTATCTTGCAAAACGTCTTAAACCATCAGGAGAATAGAACTCTAATCCCATGTTGATAACGTCATATTCTAGTTCAAGATTATCATGACCTATACCTAAAGTATTTTGGATCACAAAAGATCTAGTTGCAAAATCAATTGTTTGCTCACCATTAAACTGGCACACACCTGAAGTGTCTAGTCTTCGCGAACCTACTTGGTGTTTCACTAAAGTGCCTTGACCATCATATTGGTCTCTAATCATCAAACCATTATGCTCATCAGTGCTTACATACATCGTGTGTCTTGGAAAGATATGTCTTGAGCCATCTTTAAGTGTAGCTTCAATAACTGCTACTTCTCGCTCTTCATATCTAATTAGACTTGGATCAACAAAGTATAGACTTGCTCGTATTTTTTCTGCAGCGCCCATTTCTGACAAGGCAGTAGAAGCATGTGGGATTAGTACAGTTTTCAAACCAACTAGATCCCAATTGAAACGATCTTGTGCTCCAGTAAACATGTTGTAAGAATCAATTGTTGCTAAACCACCAGTTTGATCAACAAATGAGTCATATGAAACATCGGGTGCACGTCGTACACGTCGAGTTGCTGGGCTATACTGCCAAGCTTTACGTTGCTCAACTGCACTGTCATAAAAATCATGTAGCATAGTTAGTGTACCTGCAATTCTTGCCGGTGATAAATTCTTAACCATGTAAAGTGCATATAGATTTGGATCTACTTGCCCTCTTAACGGTGAATCTAAAGCTCCAGGGAACTCAATATAGTTATCACCTTTTCCAACCGTAGATGAACCATCACTCTTAACAATATAGGCAGTTAAAGTTCTATGAATACTAGCATTATAATGTGGAGCCGATCTGTGGTTCCAAATATAATGTTGTGCTTCAGTTGGATTTGGGAAAGGTTTTGCGCCTAACGTATTCCACTCAATACCTTCATTGCCATTAACCATTTTTGAATTGGATTGACTTACCGCTTTAACCGCAGCAGGCAACGTACATGCAGCTGAAGTTGGATAGACATCAATTCTGTAATCAGAGTAAGATTCAAACGCTTGTATTTGCCCTGCAGTTAGCTTATCTGCATGTTGCATATAGTTTGAACTATCTACTGTATATTTTGGACTTTCCGCTTGAGCAAATACTACGCTCATTAAAGAAGCTATAGTTACGAAAGTAACCGATTTTATTAGTGTCATTATTTTCATTTTCTATTTCTCCTTAAATTAAAATGCGTATGAGACAGATGCAGATAACGTATCTTTATCTAGACTTGAGTTTGATTTAGCATCACCTAATTGATTAACCAGGGACAATGAAGTGCTTACTGCACCATTACTTGCACTCACCCCTAGAGATAGAGACATTCTACCTTCAACAAAGCCACCTAAAGATGACGGGCCGTAGCCATAAGGATCATGTGACCAAGCAAAGTTAGGCTTTACGGCCCAGCTGCTGTTTGCAAAGTTGTTGTATGTTGCAGAACCAATTACTCTGTAGGTTAGTGAGGTTGTACCAGCACCAGGGTTATCTTCACAATAACCTCCGTTACCAAATAAACCATCAACTCTTCCTGCACCAAGACTATCAACGCCCTTTGTAGCAGTGTTTACATATGAAGTACCAAAAGCACCTAAACATTTTGCTGCAGCATCGCCACTTTCAGAAAAGCCGCCTCTTGCTACGAAGCCTTTTGCATTGTCTAAATTTGGAATGTGGACCATTCCAACTTCTGTTAAAAATACTACACTATCTGCACCAAACCCAATCGTAACTGGATGTGAAGCATTAAATGCAGTTGTTGTACCTATATCAGCTGCCCATACATCATAGTTTAAATATGGTGTTGAATAATAGTCACCTGCATTCACCGTAGCTTCAGATATTGCCGCTAAAGATGAACGTTTAAAGTCACGCAATGTTGTAGTGTGTGTCGCAGAACCACCCGCACCAGCTATTTGTGAAGCTAGTGTAAGCTGTATGCCATCTGCAGTAGTAGTTGCACTTGAAGCACTGGAAGCAGCTGCATTCAAACCATTGTATGCAAGCCAGTTTAGTACTTGAGTTGTGCCAGATGCATCAAGCATTTGATTTACTTGACTGCTTCCACTAGTTGATAATGGAAAGTCTGGTCGAAATGTTAATTCACCTTGAACTACAGTTCCATCAATTACAGTACTAAAACTACTTCCAAAAATTTGATTGTCTTCTGGGAAGATAAAATCATATTCCATGTAATTTGCTGGTGTAATTGCAGCTAAAATATGTGCTCCAGTACCCATCAACGCTAAATGTACATCTGCTGCACCACCAGTTTTATCTGTTGCTGAAGTAGAACCTAAAGCTGAATAATAAGTTGCATGTCTACTATCCGCAGTCGTATTGAATGCTGATGCCGAAGTATAACATTTGTTTGGATCCCATTGTTTACCACGCTCACCAGCTATTTCTGTTGACCAGTAAGCATTTGTAAACGCGTTACGCTCCATAACAGTTGTTGTTAATGCAGTTCCTGTAGCGCCGCCACTATAAACAGCTGCGCCCGCTTTACCAATAACTGCACTACATGTAGCTGAGCCATAAGCAACTTCTCTAATTGCTTTGATTATATTTTGACCAAATGCGTTACCCGTAAAAGCACCATCATAAGCACCACCTGATTTAAAGGCAGCTAAAGCTGAATAATTACTATCTTGAGAATCGTATGCGGCTGCAGTGAATAGTCCTAGTAGGTCACCCGCATATAAGCCTTGGGCACCTTTTAATCTTAAGTAAGGTGTCTTGCTGTGATAGTTAGAATAGAAAAAAGATAAGTCGAGGCCACCCGCTTCATCAATAAATGTGGAAAATTTAAGTCCAAACTGTCCATCGTCTCTGGCTTCTTTATATTTGCCATCAGCGGCAACACTTATTTGAAGTCCAGCTACACGATCTTGAGGTCTAGCTGTTCTAGCACCAACACGTTCCAATGCAGCAACAACACCTGCTTGCCCAGCCGTGTATAGTGCAGAGCCTGCAGTAGATTTAGTTGTTAAACCGGCATATGCACCACCAAATTTTCCAGTTCCGTACGTGATGTTCAAGGCAATAGTAGCATCACCCCATGTTTTAGTACCTGCAGTACCTAAGCCAATTCCAACCCCTGTTTGACCAAGCGCTGTTGTTGTTTGAAAGGCAGTGTCTAAATAACGATCTGCTGTATATGCTTGCGTTGTTGAATTCATTGCAGTGTCTCTAATTGCAGCAGTACAGTTAGAACTAGCACCTACAGTTAACTCATAAGGACATGCAGCTGAGCCTTGACGTTCAAAAGAAAAAGCGCCGCCAACAACCAATCCAGTTTCACCTACGCCAACAACTTCACTACCATAAAATGTACCCGCAGCTTCTAATTCAACCACTGAAGATTGAAATTGGTAATAAGCTTCAACGCCTAGACCATCAACACTGGTAGATAATACAATTTGTTCAACTGGAATTAGTGCTTCTTTAATAGATGCACCTGGAGATCTTAATTTAGAAAGATCTAATGCATTAGTTACTAATCCATTCATAGTTATAGGAATAAATGTTGCTTCACCCCAACTCACTACAGATCTACCAATTGTAGCATCAACATAATTATCACCTGCTTCAAATTCAGTTGTAATATATGCGTTCAATAATGATAAATCTTGTTCTGTCTCTTTAAGAGCACTTGCTTTTAATTTTTTAAAGTCAGGAGTATTGATGTCATTTACGGGGTTGTAACTGCCTGTTAGTGATAGATTAATACCAAAACCATTAGTATCTCCAATTATTTCTGTATAAAATTTTTGTGTTGCACTAACAATATCACCTGATGCATAGTTTAAACTACCATCGTCACCATTGGGGTTGCTGCCGGCGATAGCAATAAGTTCACTTGAAATGTTGCCAAAACCATCTTGTCTGTATGCTGCACAACCTTCACCATTTCCTGAGGTAACTGTTCCCCAAGCAGTCACTACACTTGTATGTGTGTAACCAGTGTTTAAATCACAATCTCGATCCGAAACACGCATGGTAAAACCAGAAGACAAAGTGGTATTAATCGTACCTGAAAATGATTCAGTGTTTAACTCTCTTGCGTTCGAAACTGCAAGCGTTGAAAATATAAAAAGTATTGTAACTGAAAATTTCAGTATTATTGATTGTATTGTCTTCATGAATTATTCCCCCAATTCACTTAATAAAAAAAATTAGTAATCTCTTTTTAAAGAGCTATCACATTAGGAGGTATTAAATGTAAAAACTTAAGAATAGTCAATAATTATCTCTATCTCTTTTATATAAGTAGATAGTAGTCATTCTTTAACTAGTGAACGTATGTGATATAACCAATCAACGTATGTATATTTAGCCATGTAATTAGCCATTTTATTAAAAAATAAATAAAATAAAGTTAAATAACTTATCCAGCTATTTATTTAACTTTTTTCAAAAAAAGTTGCGCTTTTCGCTTAATTTGGCAATCAGAGCCTTTTGGTTTGGTTGTGTGGCAATATTTACATATATAAAGTGTTTCTTTTTAAAGGGTGCTGCAATGCGCTCACTTAAACAAAAAATTTCCAGTTCTTTAGCCTTTTTTTGTAGCTTTTGTTTAATGCTAAGTCTTAAAAAAGTTTCAGCAGCTAATTGGGAGTAAAATAGTGCTGCAGTGATGTGGCCTAATTTTAAACTATTGATCAACTTATTGGTCAGCTTTAAACGCGGTAGGGTTTTATAGATTATTTTTTTCTGGATATTAATTTTGCGCTTCTTAACTTTATTAAAAAAATCCGTATTAATTATATTGCTGCATAAATAAATAAATTTAACATTTAAGAATTTGCTCTGGGTTAAGATTTTAATTAGTTCACTGCTGTCTTTGGCTGATGCTAATATTTTTTTACACCCCAAATTTTGTAATGCTTTTTTTACCGTAGTACCAATAACTAAAATATTTGCTCCTACAAATTTCTTAATTTCATTATTTTTAACTAAACTATTTACTGAATTGATACTTGGAAAAATGTAATAAGTATTTTTGTCATAATTAATTTTAATTTTATCATACTTAATTTTATACAGACTTTCTTGAAAAACTATAAAACCTTTTGTCTCAAGCTCTAGCATCAAGTCTTGAGACTGTTCTTTAGGGCGTGTAATTAAAATCATTTTTTAAAATATCTAATTCTTTAATAAAATTTATTCCCACTTGCTGTATAATAGCTTCACCTATCTCCTCAGCAAGCTTATATGCATTTTCTAATAAGCCTGATGCGCTGGCACTATATTTTTCTTGGCCATCGTGACTAAATAACTCTGCTTTAATTGTAAAATTATTACCTTCACTTATGCACCCCAAAACACCAATAGGACTATTACAATTTGCCTGCAGCTGCTCTAATACTCTGCGCTCCGCCATACCAACGATAGAAGAATTATGATCGTTAGTTTTTGAGATACGTTTTATTATATCGTTGTCTTCATTTAAGGTCTGTATTCCAATTGCAGCTTGACACGCTGGTGGCAATATTTCTTCTGTTGAAAAAATTTTAGCAACTCTGGCTTCTAACCCTAATCTTTGTAGGCCTCCATAACCCAAAATTAATGCATCATATTCACCCCGATCTAGTTTCTTTATTCGAGTGTCAACATTCCCTCTAATTAATTTAATCGACAGATCTCTTCTTTGACTTAGAACTTGTGCTCTTCTTCTAATTGAACTGGTTCCAATGGTGGTGTTGGCTGCAAGTTCTAATATTGATTTTTTATTAACACTAACTAAAGCTTCTCTCACATCACCTCTTTTAAGCCATGCTGCTATTTTTAAACCGGGCGTCATAATAGTTGGCATGTCTTTCATCGAATGGACGGCTACATGAATTTCTTTATTCAGTAATAGTTCTTCTATCTCTTTTACAAACAGGCCCTTGCCGCCGATAAGATCTAGTCGCTCTTTTTGTTTTATATCTCCAGTAGTGGTTATTGGCCTAATTTCTATATCTGCAGCCTTAAAATCTTGATTTTCTTCTAAAAATACCGCTATAAACCGATTGGTTTGTGCCAATGCCATTCTACTGCTTCTTGAGCCAACAATTAATTTTTTATGAGTGGTCATGGTCTTCTAGTTATAAATAATATTTTGCTTTATTGAGTAAGTTTTTTACAGTTATCTGTGTATATTTCACTATACTTTTATACGGTAATTTATATAAATCTCGAGTTTTTTAGTAAAATAAAATATGAGCAAAAAAAGAATAGTATTGGGCATAGAATCTAGTTGTGATGAAACTTCTGTTTCACTTGTTAGAGAAAAATCAGAGTTTGAACAAGAAATACTCTCTAATATAGTTAATTCTCAAATTAAAATTCATGCAAAAACTGGTGGAGTAATTCCTGAGATTGCTGCACGCTCGCATTCCACTGTAATTGATGGACTCATTAAAAAAGCATTATCAGCAGCAAACATTAAATTAAATGAAGTTGATGCTGTTGCTGCGACTGCTGGTCCTGGATTATTAGGTGGCTTAATTGTAGGAGTTGTTGCCGCTAAAACGCTTGCATCAGTATTAAACAAACCTTTTATTGCCGTAAATCATCTTGAGGGGCATGCACTTTCCGCAAAACTAGAACACCAAATTGCATATCCATATTTACTCCTACTTGTCTCGGGTGGACATACTGAATTTACCATTATCAATAAATTTAATAACTACAATAGAATTGGCACAACTTTAGATGATGCTTTGGGTGAGGCTTTTGATAAAACTGCTAGAGTTTTAGGTCTGAAGTATCCAGGTGGCCCTGAGATAGAAAAATATGCCTTAACGGGGGATGAAAATAAATTTATTTTCCCAAGACCTATTATAGATCAAAAAAACTGTCACTTTTCATTTTCTGGATTAAAAACAGCGGTTGCCCAAACCGTGGCTGCATCTAAAAATAAAAATAGTCAGTTCAAAAATGATATTGCTGCGTCTTTCCAAAAGACTGTGTGTGACATTTTGTTAAAAAAAACTCAATTTGCAATTAAAGAATTTCAAAAGCAGCATCCAAATAAAAAAACAACAATTGTTGTTGCTGGTGGTGTAGCTGCTAATCAAAAAATAAAGAAAGTTTTTTTTGATATTGGAAATGAATTTGATTGTAACATATTCTTTCCTTCCCATTATTTATGTACTGATAACGCTGCCATGATTGCTTATGCTGGTCTTGAAAGGCTAAAAAAAAATAAAATAAACAATCTTAATTTTAAACCAAGACCACGCTGGCCTTTGGATAAAAATGCAGTCTTTTTAAAAGGTAAAAGAATTAATGTCTAAAAAATCTATTGGTGTGCTCGGTGCTGGCGCTTGGGGTACCACTATTGCAAAATTATTAAGTGATAAAAATCCTACTGTGCTGTTATGGGCACGTGAACCATTGGTCAAAATAAATATAGAAAAATTTCGTATTAATAAAGGCTTTTTAGATAAAATTAAATTATCAAAAACTTTAAAGGTAACCAGCAATTTAAATGCTCTTAATGAGGTAGACTTTCTATTTATTGTGGTGCCTACCCAACATATTGAAAAAACCCTTAAGCAATTAAGCGGTGTCATAAAACAGAGTTGTATTTTGATAAATTGTTCAAAAGGCATAGATATAAAATCAACGGCTTTAATTAGTGATATAATTAAAAAGTGTTTACCCAAAAATAAGATTGCCATCATGTCAGGACCTAACTTTGCTCATGATATAGCTCTTGGCAAACCAACCGCATCGCTGATTGCGAGTAAAAAAACTTCTGATGCTAAAACGATTGCAAGTTTAATAAGTTCTAAAAATTTTCGACCTTATTTATCTAACGATATAATTGGTGCACAAATTTGTGGTGCGATGAAGAATGTTTATGCCATTGGCTGTGGAATTATAGTTGGCAAAAATTTTGGTGAAAATGCAGTGGCTTCAGTAATCTCTAGAAGCTTTGCAGAAATAAAATCTGTAGGCATAAAGCTTGGGGCTAAATCAGATACACTCTCTGGCTTGTCTGGACTGGGTGATTTATTTCTTACCTGCTCTTCAGCAAAATCCAGAAACTTCACGCTTGGTATTAATTTAGCAAAAGGTAAAAAGTTAGATAGTCTTATGAAAAGCAAGCTTACAATTGCTGAAGGCGCTTACACTGTAAAAGCCATAAAGAAACTTGCTACGCAATTAAAGTTATCTCTACCACTTAATGATGCTATTTATAAAATCTTATATAAGAATAAAGATATTAATAAAATAATAATAGAATTATTAAACCGTCCAATAATTAAGGAGCATTAAAATGGAATACTGGCTAATGAAATCTGAACCAAGTACCTGGTCATGGGAAAATCAAATTAAAGTAGGTGCTAAAGGTGAGGGCTGGGATGGAGTAAGAAATTATCAAGCTTCCAATAATATGAAGAGAATGAAAAAAGGTGACTTATGTTTTTTTTATCACTCTGTAAAAGAAAGAGACATTATCGGTATTGTTAAAGTAAAAAACGAGTACCATCCTGATCCTACTGATACAAGTGAGCGTTTCGGAATGGTTACTGTAGTAGCTGTGAAACCACTAAAAAATAGAGTAAATCTTGATCAAATAAAGAATGATAAAAGACTTAGTCATTTAGCTTTGGTAAAACAATCAAGGCTTTCTGTTATGCCTATTGATGCTAAATCATGGAAGATTATTTGCAATTTGGGTGGAGTTAAATAAGA
>CAJJBG010000026.1 GCA_905182345.1 Pelagibacteraceae bacterium AG-422-B15 | reverse complement strand
ACTTACCTTCATAGGCACCTTAAATGGTGGAGGGGGTTGGATTTGAACCAACGTAAGCATAGCTAACGGGTTTACAGCCCGTCCCCTTTAACCACTCGGGCACCCCTCCCGAGGTAATTCCTTATATCTAGAAAAATATAGAAAACAAAATGTTTCAATATCTTAAAAAATATCCCAAGATAAGAACTGATAACTATTTAGGTTATCAGACCTTAAGGAGTGACTTATATTTAAAAAAAACAGGTTTATCAATAACTATTACACAGAATTGAAAAACTAATTTATAACTACCGAATAAATGAAAAATAGATCAAAAAACAAGTCAAAATCAAGTAAAAACCAGGATCATTGGATATATGGTCATCATACGGTTGTGGCGGCTATTAAAAATGAAAATAGAATCAAATACCGACTAATCCTAGATGAGAGTGCCAAAAAAAAATTAGATAAAGAGCCAGATTTTAACCTGCCAAAAGAAATTTCAGTAGCAGTCAAAGAAAAGCTTGAAATTGAGAGGCTTTTTGATTTTAAAGTAAATCATCAGGGGATTGCGCTTAATATTGAAAAATTGCCGCAAATAAGACTTCAGGAATTTATAAAAGAAACCTTAAATTCTGAACAATCAACAATTGTAATATTAGATCAACTAGAAGACTCACAAAATGTTGGCGCTATATTTAGATCTGCTTACGGTCTAGGGATTGATGCAATAATTCTAACTGATAGCAAGTCAGTTTCAGAAAATAGTTTTATTGCAAAGACAGCTGCGGGTGGATTAGATAAAATTCCATTTACAACAGTAACAAATATTTCCTCTGCTATAAAAATCCTAAAAGAAAATCAATTTTGGATATATGGCTTAGATGGCAGCACAGACAAGCTTATAACAGAAATAAATTTTCCTAAAAAAACTGCACTAATCCTTGGCTCTGAATCTACCGGAATGCGAACTATAACAAAGAATTTATGCGATGAAGTCTTTAAGATAGGAATAAATAAAAATTTGGAAAGCTTGAATGTTTCTAATGCGGCAGCAATTACGTTTTTTTATCTAAATAACAAATAAATCATATTTTGAAACTTTAGTTGTCATATCTATAAAAAATGATAATTTCACACCATGCCCCTATAGCTCAGTTGGTAGAGCAATTGATTTGTAATCAATAGGTCAGCAGTTCGAATCTGTTTGGGGGCACCACTTCTTAAAATATTAATCTGTATAACCTGCTATAGATTTAGTTGTAGGACTCTTTTCAATAGACTTATTATTTTTTAAAGTTCTAAAAAAATAATCTCCCATCATATTTGAGATTCCCCAATTATAATTTTCATTATGAAAGTGATGACTCATATGAGAGTCTCTTAATTTTTTCCCAATAGCTGTTTTCGGCTTATAACTTTTACTATGGTGAGCTAGATGCATCCATTCATACCACAAGTGATAAAGTACATGGCCTGTTATCGGAACAACTGCAGCTGCAAAACTCCACATGATTAATGAATAAAAAAGATAAGTCTGACCATAAATGTAAATTAAATATCTCCATGGTGCAAATTGAAGCTTAATATTATCAGGGTCTCTATGGTGACCATGGTGTAGAACTATTTGGTATCTTCGATACCACCCTTCCTTCTTAGTTAACTTAGCATGGAGCTGATATTTGTGAACATACCACTCATAAAAAGGTGCAAGTACTATTGGAATAAAAAACCAATAAATATGATCGAATAATAATGAGTTAAATAGAATAAAGCAGAGACCTGCTATGAGTATAATAAAAAATCCAATTACAGTTGAGTGTGAAAAATAATTTTTTAAAACTTCAGACATGAAAATAATATAGGACAGATTCTTAGTCTGTCCTATAAAATTTATAGATTATTTTTTGTACTTAGCTGCTTCTTCTGAGCCACCAGTAGCATTGCCTTTACTGTATGAGTGCTTACCCATTCCAGCAAGTTCACCATTTTGAACAATCAGGTAAGGATCTCTAATTGGAGTGCCTCCAAAGAAACATTCTAATATTTCTCTAACTCCAGCTGCATATCTTGCTTGTGCAGATAAAGATGTTCCTGATGTATGTGGTGTCATTCCATGATTTGGCATAGTTCTCCATGGGTGATCGTTAGGTGCTGGCTGTGGAAACCAAACGTCTCCTGCATAACCACCTAATTGACCTGACTCAAGTGCCTTTGCAATTGCATCTCTATTACAGATTTTACCTCTTGCAGTATTGACAATATAAGCACCACGTTTCATTTTGCTAATTAATTCATCATCAAATAAATTTTCAGTTTCAGGATGTAATGGGCAGTTAATAGTTACCACATCACAAGCTGCAACTAAAGATTCTACTGATTCATGAAAAGTTAAATTTAATTCTTTTTCAATTGTATCGGATAACCTATGTCGATCAAAATAATGTAGATGTACGTCAAAAGGTTTCATTTTTCTAAGAGCGTCCAAACCAATCCGTCCAGCAGCTACAGTACCGACATGCATACCTTCAACGTCATAAGATCTTTGAACTGCATCAGCAATATTCCAACCACCTTCATTCACAATTCTGTGTTGGTTATGGTAATCCCTTACAAGTGATAAGATCATCATAACTATGTGCTCAGCAACAGATCTTGAGTTGCAATAAGTTACTTCAACTACATCAACTTTATGTTCCATAGCTGCCTGTAAATCAACATGGTCTGAACCAATTCCGGCAGTGATAGCCATTTTTAAGTTCGGTGCTGATTCCATTTTTTCTTTAGTTAAGTAGTACGGGAAAAATGGTTGTGATATTACAATGTCAGTATCAACAAGTTCTTTGTCCGCTTGACAGCCATCGCCATCTTTATCAGAAGTAACAACTAGAGTATGTCCAGCATCTTCTAAAAATTTTCTTAAACCTAATTCACCTGACACACAACCAAGTAGTTCACCTGGTGTAAAATCAATTCCTTTTGGAGATGGTAGTGTCATGCCGTCCGGGTATTTGTCTATTTTTGGTAGATCATCACGAGCATACTGACTTGGCATGCCACCTTTTGGATCATCATATAGTATTGCTAATATTTTCATTTTTTACTCCTACTGTTAATTAATTATAAATATTTTTTTTAATAATAACGTGATTGAAGCTACACAGTTATTTATCATATTTCAAATCTTAAGTTTTTGAATAATGTATTTTAAATAGATATATATTAAAAAGGGACTTTTTAATTTTTTCCCTAAAACAGCAATTAATTCATAAAAGATGGATCTAAGCTTACCATCTTTCTTTTTACTGCCGGCCAAAGTAAGGCTCCAGCCATTCCTTGAGTTGCTTCTCCTTGCTGCTTTGTGGTCTCAATAGCTTCTGCTGAAGGCATATTGAGCTCTAAGCTTCCAGACATAGCTCGAACCTGATATGTGCAAGCTTTTTCGAGTAAGTAAATATAAGTGAAGGCATTAGCAACATTTGAACCGACTGCTAATGTTCCATGGTTGCGTAAGATCATTAGATTTTTTTTACCTAAATCTTCAACCAACCTTACTTTTTCTTCTTCAACTAAGGCTACTCCTTCATAATCATGATAGGCAATTTGATTTCTAACTAGCATTCCAGATTGAGATAGAGGAAGTAATCCATCTTTTAAAGAGGCAACTGCTACGCCATCATTTGAATGTAGATGAACAATACAGTGTGCATCCGTTCGTGCCTCATGAATTGCACTATGAATAGTAAACCCAGCTGGATTAATATAGTTATTAGTCTCACTAATAATCTTGCCTTTTAAATCAACTTTAACAAGATTAGATGCTGTTATTTCTTCAAATAAGAATCCATAAGGATTAATTAAAAAATGATCATCAGGTCCAGGCACTTTTGCCGATATATGTGTAAAGATTAAATCATCCCAACCAAAATATGGAATGGCTCTATAAAATGCGGCAAGATCAACTCTGATATCCCACTCTTCTTTAGTTACTGATTTTTTTATATCGGTCATAATTTATAAAGATATTAAATTTTTTATTCCCCTTTGCCAACCTAAATACATTTTATCACGCACAATCGAATCCATATTGGGTAGAAAAATTCTATCAGATTTCCATAGATCTCCAATATGCTCTAAGTCTACAAAAATCTCTGCTTTAATGCCTGCAATAAAGGCTGCACCCATTATGGTTGTTTCTTGATTAATGGGTCGTTCAATTTTCATATCAAGAATATCTGCAAGAAATTGCATCATCCAATTGTTTTTGGACATCCCCCCATCAACTCGCATAACCATACTGTTGATATTATCTCCTAAATCAAGCTTGAGAGATTCAATCAAATCTTTCGTTTGGAAACAGATTGATTTTAAGGCTGCCTTAACAATGTCACCTTTAGAAGTATTTCTAGTAATACCATAAATTGTGCCTCTGGCATCTGAACTCCAATACGGGGCACCAAGGCCTGTAAAGGCTGGAATAAATGTTAGATCATCTTTACTTTCACTAATCAGATTTTCTATTTCATCAACATGGTTAAATAAATTTAGCTCATCTCTGAGCCATTGTATTACCGTGCCAGCATTAAAAATACTGCCTTCAATGGCAAAGTTTTTTTTATGATCTAGTTGATATGCTACTGTGGTTAATAATTTATTTTTAGATTTTATAGCTTTATTACCAGTATTAATTAATACAAAGCACCCTGTTCCATAAGTTGCTTTTATCATGCCTTTTTCTAAACAAAGCTGTCCAATCGAAGCTGATTGTTGGTCACCAATAACTCCATTAATAGGAATTTCATAACCAAATATATCCTTATGAATTAATCCAAAGTCATTTTTATTAGAAAGAACGTTAGGTAAGATTTTCTTCGGAACTTTAAAGATGGCCAATAGCTCATCGTCCCACTTATCTTCTTTAATATTAAACAGCATTGTCCTTGAAGCGTTGGTAATATCTGTAACATGACTTTCTTGTTTAGATAGATTCCAGATAATCCATGTATCAATAGTACCAACTATTAAATTTTCATGATCGCTTATTTTTTCTAATAACCATTGAATTTTCGTTGCAGAAAAATACGGATCTATAACTAATCCTGTTTTTTCTTGAATGAGCTCAGACTGTTTCTCTTGAACGAGTTTTTCACAAATATTTTGGGTTCGTCGATCTTGCCATACAATCGCATTGTAGAATGGTTTTCCAGTATTCTTATCCCAAGCTACAACTGTTTCTCTTTGATTAGTAATGCCACAGGTAGCAATGTCACCATGGCTAAGTTTATTTCTATTGATGACTGATTTAATAGTTTTTAAAACAGTTTCCATTATCTCTTCTGGATCATGTTCAACCCATCCATTTTCAGGGTAAATTTGCTTAAATGCTAAGGTCTCTATATCAACTATTGTACCATTTTTATCTATTAAGGCTGCGCGGGTGCTTGATGTTCCTTGATCAATGGCTAAAATATAGGGACTTTTCGACATTTGTAATAGACCTTAGTTGTTGTTATATAACTATGAGATATTTTAAGCTAAACAATGAATTATTAATACTAAGAAATATATATGAATATGCAGAAACCTTATTTTATTAGCTCTGCTTCTACTGAAGCAATAGCATATAGAAATACGTTAATAGAAAAATTTGGATCATTTACTACAAATGAGTGTGATGTCATTGTAGTGCTTGGTGGTGATGGGTTTATGCTAGAGGCAATAAAAGATCATTTAGAGCTTAATTTACCTATATTTGGATTAAACTTTGGTAGTGTTGGCTTTTTGATGAATGCAGTTAATGAGGAGCCATTAATGACACGTATTAATGCCTCTCAATCTACAGATATTATTCCTTTAAAAATGACTGCTACTACTTCTGATAATAAAATTCATACTGGTATAGCCATTAATGAAGTTTCTTTATTAAGAGAGACGCGTCAAGCAGCTAAATTAAAAATAACAATCGATAACAATACTCGGCTTGATGAATTAATTTGTGATGGTATTTTACTATCCACTCCATCTGGCAGTACCGCCTACAATCTATCTGCACATGGACCAATCTTGCCCATTAATTCAGATGTTTTAGCCTTAACACCAATTAGTGCTTTTCGACCCAGAAGATGGCGTGGCGCTATTATTGAAAATTCTTCTAAGGTTAAATTTGAAGTTTTAGAGGCTGACAAACGTCCGGTGAGTGCCGTTGCTGATAATGTTGAAGTGCGCGATGTAATAAAGGTTACTGTTGAACAAGATCATAAACAAAAAGTTAAAATTTTATTTGATGCTCAACACTCATTTGAAGAAAGAATTTTAAACGAACAGTTTAAGTTTTAACTTAAAAAAAATTGATAAATTTATTCAGCAGTAAATTTAATGTCTACTGGATCAGCGCCATGTTTAGTAATATACAACTCGTTTGAACCATTCTTAGTTGTGAAGTCGACACTAACTGAACCAGATAATCCAAAACCAATATTAAAAGTTGTGGTATCTTCTGTAATTGCTAGTGGTGTTGTTAGATTTACCGCATATAACATAGCAACCCCATTTTCCATTGTAGTAGCTACTGTTTCTAGATCGCTTTGTAATAGTATGGCTGCTTTTGTACCGCCAATATCAAGATTTGATGCTTGATAAGCCATTCTTGGTACAACTGTACTAACATTCCAGTCACCGTTAGCATCGCCAAAAGATTCAATTATTTCAGTAGCATAGGCATGGGTGCTTGCATTTAAGGTATCGCCACATTGAGTACTAGCTTCGCCGAATGTCCCATCCCCAACTCTTAAAGCTACAGAGCCATGATTTGCACCGGTGGTGCCATCTAAATTTGAAAAAGTTGAAGTGCTATCTGTTGTCCAACAAACCACACCTTCAGATTCTGCTGAAGCACCACCACCTTGCATTTTTGCAGCGGTTGAAGTGCCAGAAAAGTCAAAAGTGGTTGAATGTTTAATTTGCAAATGGTTGGACATAATCATGTATGCGTGTGTATAGGTCTTAATACCTAAGTTAACACCTGCATCTGTTAGCGAAGGGCTAGCTGTTGCCGTACCATCGCCATTATGTGTTAAGGTTATAACTTTGCCCGATGCATCAGAAAAAAATAAGTCACAGTTTGTAGTATAGTCTACTGTAGCACCTGAAGCACTATAAGGATCAGCAGTACACAAACCACCTGAATAAAGAGTTACACGATAAAAGTCAGGTATCATGTTACAACTGTCTCTGTAATTTGATGTGCTATCAGCATCAACAGGTAAGCCGTTAGTCCCAATAACGATATGTCCTGAAGCATTAGTCTGACAAACACCATTGCATGCAGCCGTATCATCATCATCATCACAAGTTTTTAATTCATCTACCGTGTCTGAAAGAACAGCAAATGAAATAGATTGAAAGCCTGGTATAGAAATACAAAGACTAAGGAAAAAGGTAATAGTTAAAATTATTTTATTCATGATTAAAATCCACTCACTATAACATTAAGAGCTGTCACTTTAACTACTCTTATTTTATTTTCACGTTTTACAGGTGCATACAGTTGGTCTCTAACGCTAACATATTCTAAAGCACCACTAGCTTTAGTTAGTTGTTTTGGCTGGCCTAGGTCAAAAACCATAGTAAGATTAGCATAGGTGCCATCGCCTGTTTTATTGTCATCTAAATAGCCGACTTCAAAGTTAGCTTTACCAACGCTTCCAGCTAATCCATATTTTTCACCATCAAGCTTAAAATTTCCTGCAGCATTTTCAAATTCAAATATACCGGCAAAAATATTTACGTCATAAGAAAGTGGCAGATGATAATCAAGACGCGCATCCCAGCCATCTAAGGCCTCTTCGGTTGATCCATCGCCTAAAGTTTGTATTCCACTAGTTGCATCGTAATAGTTTGCTCTTAAATCAAACACACTTGATATTGCCTCAACACCAGCACCATTTCGTTGATGTGCATCATCAAAAGAATAATCGAAAAATAGATTGGCACCTAACATTACTTTGTCATCATTAATTAAATTTCGGTAACCCAGACCAAGGTTAATTGTTTGGTCATTGTTATGTAGGGATAAAGTATTTTGATTAAAGAATGCACTTGTAGCATCTTCTGAAATTTTGTTAACATTAGTTAGGCTAAAAGTGGGTTTTAAACCATCTTGGACTTGTAGGTCTAACTCTAGATGTTTTACACGATCAGTATTAAGTAAGTTTTCAGTTAAGTCTGTAGTTAAACCACTGATAAAACTGTTAACTTTTCCAAAACCTTTATTTATTAGCGTTCCTTCTAAATCTGCAGCAACAGCAAGTGAAGAAAGCATTAAAGATATAGCGGTAATAGAGATTAAAGAATTTTTGTTATTCATAAGATTTAATATATGTTTTTTTAATATTCATAGACATACACTATTTTAAAATAATCAGCCACTAAATAAGAATAATGTTTTTTAATATAAAGCTAGTAACATTTAATAGAAAACATAGCTTTTAGAGTTTTACGGTGCAATAATTTCGAGATTACTTGGATATGGTGCCCTTGGCCGGACTTGAACCGGCAAGCCCGTGAAGGCCACGGATTTTAAGTCCGTTATGTTTACCATTTCATCACAAGGGCAGAATATAGAATTACTTATACCTATAATTCAGTCTACTTGCTAGGATTTTTAACATATTCAAAATCAATAAAATGTTATTAAATTAATTAATAAATATAGAGAATTATAGGTATGAATGATTGGCTCAAAACTGTTTACAGCGAAACCAGCTCTCTAGAGCTTAATAAACATTATAAGAAATGGTCAAATAGATATGATCAAGATATGCAGGAATGGGGTTACGCATATCCTGTTCAGTTAAAAAAAATTTTAAAAGAAAATTTAAGAATAAAAAAAAATATAAAAATATTAGATGCTGGCTGTGGTACTGGGTATGTAGCTGAGGCTTTAGTTGAGCTAAAGTTCAAAAATATAGTAGGTATTGATTTTTCTCAAGCCATGCTAGAAATAGCTAAGCAGAAAAAAATCTATTCTAAACTTATTTGTCAGTCTCTAAATGAAAAAATTAAACTTAGATCAAATCAATTTGAATTAGTTATTTGTACGGGTGTATTAACTTCTGGTCATGTCGGACCAGATTCAATTAAAGAATTAATTAGAGTAGTAAAACCATGCGGCTACTTTATATGCTCAATAGCTGAAAGTATTTTTAAAAAAAATGGTTTCAAAAAAGAAATTGAAAATCTTAGTGAGTTGGCAAAGATGGAATTTGTCTCAGAGCAATTCATTGCACTACCTAAGAATAAAAACAGTGCTAAATCCAGAATGTATATTTTACAAAAATTAATTTAGACAAAAAAAAGGGGCCCGAAGGCCCCTTAAATTTTAGTGGTCTTTATTATTAATTGCTATCTGCTTTAGCTGCCACGTAAATGATCAGTCCAAATGCAATTTTATTAATAAAGTCTGCAAAGTTATAAATTACATTTAGAGAACCAGCATCAATGCCACCTCCAAAGTAACCAACTGCATAACCAAGAGGATAGACAGCCCATCCAATAGTTACAATCAGTCTTAATGCATTAAAAGCAGTTTGCGCTGGGCCATTGCCACTACTCGCACTTGCTTGTCCTGCTTCACCAGCAAAGATTTCATAGATGATGTATAACCAAGCCGCCATTGAAATAACAAAGGCTGTCATTACATTCATCATTCCAGCTTCACCTAAGTAACCGAAAACTAACATTACAAGAGATGCAATTAGTAATTTCCAAAATACTGAAGAAGCAACATTGCTTACAGCTTTAAGAATTATATAAAACTCAACCATTAAGATTGGCACGGTAATTAACCAGTCAACATAACGTAGCACAACTGGAGATGTTTGGTTTTCAACCCAATAACCTCTCATGTACATATAATGCCATGCTGCAACACCAGTTACAATACCTGCAAGTGTTAATGAGGTTCTCCATTTTACAGAAACCGTATCTCTTTCAAGAAAGAAAAATGCAGTTGCTGCGACCATTGCCATTGAAATTAACCAAAAAGTCTGAGCTGTAAAGTCACCTTGAAGATTAACCGTTTCGGCACTCGCTTGAGTTACGCCTGCAACAAAGAACATTCCCAATGCTGTTAGTAGCGTTATTTTAATTTTATTTAGAATCATTTTATTGATTACTCCCCTTAATTTAAAAATTGAGCAAATATTAGTGAGATGAAGAAATTAGTAAATACATAATAAATAACTAAAATTTAGCTGTATTATAAATGCTTGATTAATAACAGTTATTTATCATACCTAGAATTATTTTAAGATATTTTTATGTTAATTTTTTAAGCATTAGTTCTAAATCTTGGCTACATAGGTCTAATTTATTTGAATCTATTGACCTCATAACCAGACTTGTTCCAAAACGACCATCTTTATTAAAAGGGTAGCTTCCAATTTCAACGTCCGGATAACTATCTTGTAATTTTGATAACTCATTAGCCACATGACTCTCAGGCATAAATATATCGCGTGATCTTGAGGCCATCTTACTGCCTGTCTGGAGAAACTTTCTAGCCCCTTCTAACATTCCTTGCATAATTGATGGAATACCAGCCATTACAAAAACATTATCCATCTTGAATCCTGGAGCTTTTGTTACTGGATTTTCAACTAATTCTGCACCTTGCGGTAACAACGTCATCTTTAGTCGGGCCTCATTAAGTTCACCTTCCTTATAATAACTTTTGAGTATTGCCAAAGCAGTAGTGTTTGTCTCTAATTCAACATTGAAAGCTTTAGCAATTGAGGCTGTGGTAATATCATCATGGGTTGGTCCAATACCACCTGTAGTGAAGACATAATCATATTTATTTTTAAGCAAATTTACACATTCAATGATTTCCTGCTCATCATCACGAATAACTCTCACCTCATAAAGTTGAATACCAATTTCATTTAACCATTCAGCTAAATATGTTAAATTCTTATCTTTGGTACGACCAGATAAGATTTCATTGCCAATTATAATAAGAGCAGCTTTCATATGACTTTAAATAAACGTTTTATTAATGGGGTATTTATAAAAAGATATAAGCGGTTTTTTGCAGATATACAACTTGATAATGAAATTGCTACAGCACATTGTGCAAATACTGGATCTATGATGGGCCTGCTGAATGAAGGTAATAAGGTTTATTTATCAGAATCTGATAATCCAAAACGTAAACTTAAATATACCTTAGAAGTTATTAAAACAGGGAAGGCAAATATTGGAGTTAACACGCATCGAACAAATAGAATTGCTGAAAGCGCCTTACAGGAAAAGAAATTAAAATTTATTCCTGGAATAAAAGAAATTAAACGTGAAGTTAAATATGGTGAGAACAGTAAAATAGATTTTTTAATATCTACTAATAAAGAACAGGCCTACATCGAGGTTAAAAATGTTACTTTGTGCAGAAACTCAGGAATTGCTGAATTTCCTGATGCTGTCACATCTAGGGGTACTAAGCATCTTCATGAACTCGGTAAACTTAGTAAAAAAGGCATTAGGGCAATTATGCTTTATATAATTCAACGTGATGACTGTGATAAGTTTAAAATTGCTGAAGATATTGATCCAGTTTATGCAAAAGCGTTAAAAGAAGCTATAAAGCATGGAGTTGAAATTTTTTGTTATAATTGTAAGTTTACTAGAGAAGATATAACTATTGATAGAAAAATTAAATTTTTAGATGCCTAATTCAAGTACTATTCATACCTTAGCAGATTTTGCTGGCATGCGAAAAGCTGGTCATCTTGCTGCTGAAACACTGGACATGATAGCAGAGTTTGTTAAGCCGGGCGTTACAACTGAAGTATTGGATAAAAAATGTTTTGAATTTATAGATAAGAATAATGCTTGTATTGGACCCTTATATTACAAAGGTTTTCCAAAATCAGTTTGCACATCAATTAATCATGTTATCTGCCATGGTATCCCTTCATCACGAATTTTAGAAGAAGGTGATGTTGTTAATATAGATGTTACCGTTATCGTTGATGGCTGGCATGGTGATACCAGTCGCATGTATCGCGTTGGAAAAATCAATAATAAAGCTCAAAAATTAATTGATTGTACCTATGAAGCTATGATGTTGGGCATCAATGAAGTTGGACCATCAAAAAAAACAGGGGATATAGGTCACGCTATTCAGACTTATGCTGAAGAAAAATCTTATAGTGTTGTAAGAGATTTTTGTGGTCATGGCCTTGGTAGAGTTTTCCATTCGTTTCCAAATATACTTCATTACGGTGAAGCAAATACTGGCGAAGCTATACTAGAAGGCATGTTTTTTACTGTTGAACCTATGATAAACACAGGCAAATATGATGTTCGACATTTGAAAGATGGCTGGACTGCTGTCACTAAAGATAAAAGTCTTTCTGCTCAGTTTGAGCATAGTATTGGTGTAACTGAAAAAGGTTTTGAAATATTCACTAAATCACCCGCAGGGCTTGATAAACCATAATTAAACTAGTAAAAGTCTTTATATATGATCCCACGTTATTCACGTGCTCCAATGACAGAAATATGGAGCGATACAACTAAATATAATATCTGGCTAGATATTGAGTTATTTGCCTGTGAAGCAATGGAGCAACTTGGCACTGTTCCTAAAGGCACCAGTAAAAAAATTAGGTCAAAAGCAAAAATTAATCCTGCTCGTATCGATAAAATAGAGCGTGAAGTTAAGCATGATGTCATCGCATTTTTAACAAGTATTGCTGAGTATGCTGGACCACCAGCTCGGTTCTTACATCAAGGCTTAACATCATCTGATGTGCTTGATACTGCTTTTAACGTTCAATTAAGTCGATCTTCTTCACTTATTTTAAAAGAAATAGACTTACTCTTAAAGGCTCTAAAAAAGATTGCCCTTAAACACAAGCACACTCCATGTGTTGGTAGAAGTCATGGTATTCATGCGGAACCCACTACGTTTGGAATTAAGATGGCATCTTTCTATGAAGAATTTAAAAGAAATAAGGCAAGACTAATATTAGCTCAAACAGAAATAAATATATGTGCAATTTCAGGTGCTGTTGGTAATTATGCGAACATTGATCCAAAGGTTGAAAAGTATGTTGCTAAAAAGTTAAAATTTAAACCAGAGTCCGTATCTACCCAAGTAATTCCAAGGGATCGACACGCAGTCTACTTTAGTACCCTTGCCCTACTTGCTAGCTCAATCGAAAGATTAGCAACCGAAATTCGCCACTTACAACGTACAGAGGTTTTAGAAGTGGAAGAATTTTTTTCTAAAGGACAAAAAGGTTCATCAGCGATGCCCCATAAAAGAAACCCTGTGCTTTCAGAAAACCTAACGGGACTTGCTCGCTTAGTTAGAGGCTATGCGTTACCAGCGTTAGAAAATGTAGTCTTGTGGCATGAGCGTGACATTTCTCATTCTAGTGTTGAAAGAATAATGGCACCTGATGCAAATATTGCTATGGATTTTTCTTTAGCAAGAATGACTAACGTTATTAGTAATTTAATTGTTTATCCAAAAAATATGGAAGCTAATTTAAATAAGCTTAAAGGATTACCGATGTCAGAGGGATTAATGCTAGCTCTAACTCAAAAAGGCTTAGCAAGAGAAAAAGCTTATCGAATGATTCAAAAAAACGCTATGATTGTTTGGCAGACACAACAAGATTTTGTTGAAGTGCTCCTAAAAGATAATGACTTAAAAAAATATTTATCTGAAACTGAAATTAAGAAAATTCTAAATTTAGATCATGCCTTACGTAGAACTGATCAAATCTTTAAAAAAGTATTTCAGTAATTATTCTTCGCCACTATCTTCAAAAATTTTTAGTTTTCTCATTCTTAAAACCAGAACAGCTATAGCAATCATCAGTATAGCTCCTGCTTCATAAAGTAGAAAACTAGGATCACCAGATTTTCCTTGTAAGATAATATATCTAGCTAGTGCAGTAATTGCGATAAATAGTGGAATACTGATTCTAATTCTATCAAGCGTCCAATATTCTCTTACCATCTGAACTACCTCAATATAAATAAAGAGTAATAGCAGATCAGCTAAAGTCACCTCTTGA
>CAJJBG010000025.1 GCA_905182345.1 Pelagibacteraceae bacterium AG-422-B15 | reverse complement strand
ACGCTGTATAATGGTAAAACCATAAAGGGCAAAAGAATCTGAGTCATTGCAATAAATGTTCCCATCATATTATACATCATGACTAATCGTTCTTGATCATCGACTATATTAAGAAAAACTAGAATATCATTAAGAACTCCCTGTGTCTGAAGAAGGACCATCCAACTTGAAGTTCTAACTAATAAAGATGTCCAAAATGGAAGTAGTACACATATCATTAATAGATTTGAATATTTACCAGGTAGGGTTGCAAGTAAGTGGGCTATTGGAAAAGCTAGTAAAAAACATGAAAATGTAACCCCAACAGCAACAAATATAGTACGAAGCCATAAAGTTACATTAATTCTCATGCCATCTGGTTTACGCTTTATAGAACCATCAAAATCCTGCTCAAGATCAAAAGTGGTTAAATATTTTCGGCCATGATATGGAACTGTAGCTCTCTGAATAGCATTCCAGGTTACTGTTTGACCCCATTCTTTATTAACTTTTAAAAATTGATCCTTAAAATTTTTATCTTCATCAAATTTTTTAGCCTTCCTTGCAGTCTTTTTAGTTAAACTGGACATACCACTTAATTCATAATTAAGACGAGTTGCAATCTTGCCTTGTTCTTTGTTATCTGTTGCCACCCTTAAATCTTTAAAAAATGCTTGAAATACTGCTTCATCTGGTAAATCTGTTCCATCCCATTCGTGAATTTCAGCATGAGTATTAATTAATAGAGCATTTAATTGGGTATTATCAATACTTCTAAATAGAAGTGAGGCTATTGGAAAAATATATGTAAAAATTATAAATAGAAGTAGTGGTGCAACTAATAGGAGTGCTGTGCGACGCCTGTAAGATTCAACCTGTTTAAGTTTAACTGATAATAACTGGCCGTCAGATGTAGTTATGGGTTGAGTCACACTATTATTGTATATTTTTATTTGAAATTTTCTAGAAATGATTACTTCCCTAGGCAGCAAAAATACTGCCTAGGAAAATAAGTATTAGTTAAAAAGCTTAAGTCTTAAAGACTAGCTTTCCATGCTTCCCACTTATCAGCTACATCAGTTGAGTTATCAGCCCACCATTCAGCATTCATAAGTAAGTGATTCTCAAGGTTAGCCGGTGCTGTAGGCATATGTGGCATAATATCCACTTTACCATCAGGTCCACCTTCATACCAAGGATCTTGGATTAAAGATAATGAAGACTTACGGAAAGGTGCATAAGAAATATGTTTTGCACTGCCCGCTAATCCTTCACTACTTGTAAAGTATGCAAGAGCATCCATAGCTTCCGCTTGGTTTGGTCCACCATTTACTAGAACCATATACTGGTAATCTAATATTTGTCCGTCCCATACCATTTTAATTGGAGAATTTTCTCCAACAATAGCATTAAACAATCTTCCATTCCATGCAGTTGACATTGAAACTTCTTTAGCCACTAGAGCTTCTGGAGGCTGTGCGCCACCAGACCAGAAGAAACATCCATCATCAGAACATAACTCAGTCATTTTAGCTAGAGCACGCTCAACACCACCGTCAGAATCTAGAACATCATAAACGTCAGACGAAGCAACTCCATCAGCCAGTAAAGCTATTTCTAGGTTAGACATTGCACCTGAATAAACTCCTCTTTTTCCAGCAAATTTTGCTTTATCAAAGAAGTCTCCAATAGTAGTTGGAAGGTTGTAGTTACCACCAAATAGTTCTGTGTTGTAACCATAGTTCCATGAATACAGGATATTTCCTACAGCACATTTACTTGGCATTCCACCTGGGTTATCAGTTAGAGGGTTTGCACCACCAGTAAAGAAATCATCACTAGCTTTAGAACCATCTACACCTGCTGGAAAATCATTATCAAAATCGAATTCAACAAATAATCCTTCATCACAGCCTTGAATTGCCTCAAATGCGTAGACATCAATGATGTCCCATTCAATTGCACCTGACTCAACTTGAGCTTTAATGGCACCTAATCCACCACTGTAGTCAATCCAATTGACTTCAACACCAGATTTTTCTGCATATGGATCTCCATATCCTAGTTTCTGGCTATTTGTATATGCTCCACCCCATGACACCACATTAACTGCGTATGCAAGAGTTGAAGTTGTAACAAAAGCTAAGAAACTTATTATCTTTATAATTTTAGACATTATTATTCTTCTCCTAATTGTTTAACTAAATTAAATTAAGTAGTCATTCAAAAGCATGTTTTTGATTTAAGCAACAGCTAATTAAGATAATTTAAGAAAAAAATATATTTTATACTACATGTAGTATTTTTTTAGTCTAGTGCTCTGCAATCACTACTAGACCAGCCAAGTTTAATTTTATCACCTGTGGATACATCTGATAATTTATCAGAATTACGAATTTTTAATATAAATTCACTATTATTTAGCAAATTTACTCTTAAGCGAATGTGATCACCATGATAGATAATTTCTTTAACTTCACATTCAAAATGATTTTCAACATCATTTTCAGGATTAATCATTACTCGCTCAGGTCGCAGAGAGAGGTTCGTTTTTTCTCCAATACTAGATACTGACACTGCTTTAGCTTTAATAGTTTCACCAGAATCTGTTTGGATCAATGCCTTGTCACCGCTGATTTCTTTAACAATTCCAGTGAACGTGTTGTTTTCTCCAATAAATTGTGCAACAAAAGAGTTGGATGGGCTTTCATATAAATCACTAGGACTTGATAATTGCTGAACATTTCCATCATTGAAGACTGCAATTCTATTTGACATGGTTAATGCCTCACTTTGATCATGGGTTACGTATACCACTGTAACTCCAAGCTTTTCATGAATACTTTTTAGCTCATATTGCATACTTTCTCTTAAATTCTTATCCAGCGCACCTAGTGGCTCATCCATTAAAACAACTGCTGGATCAAAAACTAAGGCTCTTGCAACTGCAACGCGTTGTTGCTGTCCACCAGATAGCTGTGCTGGCATCCTATTTCCAAATTCACTCAAAGATACCATATCAAGAGTTCTCTTAATTCTATCTTCAATTTCTACTTTATCCATTTTTCTAACTTTTAGAGGGAAGGCAAGATTTTCATAGACCGAAAGATGTGGAAATAAAGCATAGTTCTGAAAAACCATTCCAATACCTCTTTTATATGGAGGAATACTACTAATAGGACTGCCATCTAAATAAATTTCTCCATTTGTTGGAGTCTCAAATCCAGCCAACATCATTAAAGTAGTAGTTTTACCTGATCCTGAAGGTCCTAATAAAGTAAGAAATTCTCCTTCGGCGATATCTAAGTTTAAATCTTTGACTACTAAGACTTTCCCATCATAACTTTTATCAACATTTTCAAACTTTACAAAGTCTTGCTTAATATTACCCATTATTATTTTCCTAAAAAATTTTGAAATTCACTTTAGCAGAGTTAATTCAGTTAAATCAATAGTTTTATTGAAGTATTTGAATCTAGTAATTGCGACAATTTTGATCATTTTACATATCGAAAAAAACTATAAAAAAAGGTATATTAGTAATAATAATAGTAATAGATAATACCATGACAACTATTAAACTTAAAAATACAGATCTAATATCATCTTTCACAAACATGAATGAGTATGTTCAAAGGTATGAAAATATAAGTTTTGATATTAAAAAAATGCGTGAAGCCGTTGAACAATTAATTAAGATCCGTCCATTTGAACAGCCACAAAAAGAAGGTCTTTTAAAGTCAAATGCAATTTGTCTGAATTATGACGAAAAAGAATTGGATGAATGGTTTGGAGGCAATATCCGAGGTAAATATTGGACAAAGCCTGATGCTTCATTTGAGGAAATGGAACGTGAACCATATATTGATGAATCACGTTATACATTATTTAACACTAAGCTAAATGATACTTATCTTAAGCATGTCTATGATACGCTTAGTGAACACTTTGCAATAGGCCGCTGTAGAATAATTAAAATGCCACCCCGTACAACGCTAAGCTGGCATCGCGATCCAGAAAAGAGAGTGCATATTTCCATTCAAACTAATTTTGGATCTAGAATGTTTATTGAAGATACTGGTTTCCATATCCCCGCCGATGGTTCAGTTTATATAACTGACAATACTAAATATCATACCGCTATTAACGGTGGTGAAGAAGATAGAATTCACTTGGTAGCTTCGCTTCTAAACTAGTCACCTAAATCTATTAAATATTTATCTAGCAGCAATATAATACTTGTTGCTAATTTTAATTATTTTGAGCTAAACTCAACATTATGGAAAAGTGTAAAAATTATATTAATGGCCAATGGATCGAAAGCTCCTCTGGGGACGTTATAGAAGTAAATGATCCAGCAACTGGAAAAATAATTGGTGAAGTATCATGTGCCAGTCAAGCAGAAGTAGATTTAGCAGTAGATGCTGCTCTTCAGGCACATCAATCCAGAGTTTTAATTGATATGCTACCAATGGAACGTGCAAGGTTAATGCGAAGTATTGCAGCCGAGCTGCGTAAAGTTGCAAATGAAGGTGGTGAACTACTTTGTCGTGAAAATGGTAAAGCTCTTCCAAATGCAATTTTTGAATTTGTAGATGCTGCAAATTATTTTGATTATTACAGTGGACTGACAGATAAACTTGAAGGCAATACTATCCCCGTAAACAATTCAGTTATTGATTATACTCTTCTTGAGCCATATGGCGTTTCTGCTCACATAGTTCCATGGAATTTTCCAATGTCAATGTTGGCAAGGTCATTAGCTTGTGCTTTTGCGGCAGGCAATTCTACAGTTATTAAAACAGCAGAACTTACACCTCTTGCAACCGCTTCTCATTTTACAAAAGCAATTAGTAATGCGGGTGTCCCAGCTGGCTTAATAAATGTTATTTGTGGATACGGACATGAAGCAGGCTCAATGCTAACTGCACATAAAGATGTAAGTCAAATTACTTTTACTGGCTCAGTACTAACTGGTAAAAAAATACTTCATGCAGCCGCAGAGCGAGCGATACCAGCAGTTGTAGAGCTTGGAGGAAAATCAGCAGCCATAGTATTTCCTGATGCAGATCTTGATAAAGTTGTTGCTGCTGCTAAGGGTGGAATATTTGGTCAAGCGGGACAGATCTGTTCGGCCATGGCAAGAGTTGTAGTTCATAAGTCAGTTAAAGATGAGCTTGTTGAGAAGTTAGCAGAAATGGCATCTGGCCTTAAGGTTGGTGCTGGAAATGTGAATGGCGTTGAATTAACACCTCTTATTTCAGAACAACAATTACAAAAAGTAGAAAATTTTTCCCGCTCAGGACAACAAGCTGGTGCTGAGGCTGTTGCTGGTGGTAAGCGCATTGACCGTGATGGTTATTTCTTTGAGGCAACAGTCTTTGACAACGTCAAACCAGACATGACCATTGCACAAGAAGAAATATTTGGTCCAGTATTATCTGTCTTAACTTATGAAGATAAAGACGAAGCTATTCATATTGCAAATGATACAGCTTTTGGTTTAGCCGCAGGTGTTTTTACTAAAGATATTAATCAAGCAACTGAAACTGTAAATCAAATGCAAGCTGGCCAGGTTTATGTAAACAGCTGGTTTACTGGTAGTGTCGCAACACCATTTGGAGGCTACAAACAGTCTGGCTATAGTCGTGAAAAAGGACAAGAAGCAATTAAAAGCTACCTACAAGTTAAGAATGTGGGAATTCAACTTTAAACAATTAGATGGATACTCAAATATCTAAAGATCAAGCGCTCGAACTTGCCACAACAACTCTGATTAGTTGTGGTGCTTCGGAAAAAAATGCACTGCCATTAGCACATGGAATTATTCATGCAGAGCTAGAAGGAATTAAAAGTCATGGCTTTCATTATCTGCCAATTTATTGCTTACATTTACAATGTCAAAAAGTAAAAGGTTTGGCAGAACCAAAAATTAAATCTCAATCACCAGTAGCTTTTACTGTTGATGCTGACAATGGTTTTGCACATAGAGCAATATCTCTTGGCTTTAAAGAACTAATACCTGCTGCAATGGAAAATGGTATTGCATCGCTTGCTATATCTAATTCATATAACTGTGGCGTACTTGGCTATCATACGCAAGCTCTTGCCAAAGAAAAATTAATCGGCATTGGCTTTACTAATGCACCAGCATCAATTGCACCTATTGGTGGGATTAAACCAGTAGTTGGAACCAATCCCATCTCAATAGCTATACATAATCAAGGTCAGGTAAAAATACTGATAGATCAGTCAGCAAGTGTTGTTGCAAAAAGTGAAATAGCAGTTCGTGCAAAATCTGGGGAATCAATACCAACGGGTTGGGCATTTGGCCCTGACGGACAAGATACTACTGATGCAGCTACTGCCCTTAAAGGTACTATGGCGCCAACCGGAGGCTATAAAGGCTTTGGTATTGGTTTGTTTGTTGAGATAATGACAGCTTGTTTGACTGGCGCGAACCTAGGTATTGAAGCAAGTTCTTTTGCAGATGATAAAGGTGGCCCACCTGGAACAGGACAATTTTTTATTGCTATTAACCCTGAAAAATATTCAGATGGTTTTGAGAATAAAATTACAAATTTAATAAATGCCATTGAATCACAAGATGGCCCAAGAATTCCTGGTAGTAAAAGAATGAGTAATGCTGCTTCTAATGCTAATCAACCAATTACTATAAAAGAAGACCTTTATAATAAAATAACTTCACTACAAGCATAATTCTAGTCATTATCAACTAAGCCTGCTCCTGCACCTATAGCTTTTAATCTTTCATTCTCTTCTACAAATGTTTCTGAAGATAATTCGTAAAGTTTATTCCAAGTAGAGGTCTCAAATGAATCCTCATTTTCAATTACTTCAATTTCAACTAATTTTGCATTTTCTATAATAACTTTACTTATGTCTTTGTTGCTCGAAACAAATTGATTAAGATTTAATACAAAATTATAATTATCTATACGTAAATTAATTTTTTTCCCAATTTTATATGAAAGGCGATTTATAAAAGGAATAAGTAAAATAGGAAAATCTACTAAGTGAAAAGTTAATTTTTTAATTTCTAAAACTTTATTAGCTGAATCTAATAGTGCTGACCCAGTATAAAATGGACAAAACGATTTGCCATCTAATTTATTTTGGTTAAGTATTTTTTTTGGACCGTACAAAATCCTACCTTTCGCCAAGTGAAGATATAAATTTAGATTTTCAATCCCTGCAATGCTCAAAAGTTCTAAGTTTTTAATATTTTTTCCTACTTCTTCAGCTATGCCCCACGGAAATCCTGCAGCCTTTGTAGCTCTTTTTGAGATTGTTTCAATTTCACTTGAGCTTCTCATAATTGATTATAAATCCACGTATCGTTTGTGTTTTTAAGTTCTTCTATAAGAGGCGCTCCTTGGTACATATTAATACGCAACCATCTGCTGGAACGCGGATCAAACTTTTGTGCCCCAAAGAAAGATAGTTTTAATCTAAGCATATCAATAGGCACTAACTTAGATCCAATTGTATTATCTTGAATTTCAGAATATGGAAATTTTTCTATAATAAAGCATCGACGAACTGCATGCCTTAATTCATTATTTTGCATTAAAAATTCTGCAACCGTCTGTATTGCTGGACTTTCACTTAACTTTTTAAATAAATGAGAAATATCTCGAGCTATCGCCAGCGGTTGTTCTAATTCAGAGCCTTCTTCTTCATGACGATTGGCTAGCCTAGGTTCTTCTTTATTTTTAGAAATAAACCAAAAATTGGTAATTTCTTTTTCAGATGAAAAATCAATACTAAGAATATTTGAATAATTATCTTTAATGATATTTATTAAATCAGAAATTAATCTTTCTCCTGGGATATCAAAATAAAGATCCTCTTCTGAACTCATATTTTCTACAAGTGGATTAATAATATTATCGTATGGCTCCATCAACATTGAAACTATATACTCTATTCCCTCGTCACTTAATTTTTCTTCAGTCCATTTATAAAGGTCATCCCAAAAATAATCTTCTTTAAAATTCAACTCTGATAAGAATTGGTTCTCAAAAATAATTAAATCTTTACAAAGTTTTTTAATTTTATCAGTTTGATATTCACTTTCTGTTTTCCAACTTTGAATATTTATTTTTGATCTAAGAAAGCAGTTTTTAAATTTATTAAAGTCTTCTACATCAACTTTTTTAATTGAACGAATTTGTCTCAATGCTTCTTCTCTGGAATAAATCCAGTTATGCAATAAAGTTGGGTGATTAATTATAAATGGTGCCATACCTAAGCCAGTTGAATTTCCAATACCCAAGCTGCGTGCAATATTATTATCTAGCTCAACTGCTTTTGAGGGGTTTCTTAGTTTTGCTATATGGTTAACTTGATCAAAAGTAAATTGCCTAACTAAATAAACCAACATCATCTCTAGTCTGAATGGTCCACAAATTTCTGTACGTTCTTTTATTCGATAACGATCTGCTAAACCAAACTTACCTGACCCATAGACAGCTGTAGTTCTATATAGATAACCAACATCTTTAAGAACATTTTCATCTGGCTGATTACCACTTGCTAATGCTTCAACCGTATGCTCAAAGACTCTTACTGATTTGTTCGCTCTGGATAAAGTCAATTCTTTATAAGATAATCTACCCACTTCTTGTTTAGGAACATTTTGTTTTAAGCGTTGAATATCTTCTTTTGTTGGGATGCCATCATGTAAAACAAAAGCTGCATCCCATTTTGTAGCAATTACGCGATCAGAACGTTCTTCTGAATCTAGTTCACTTGCAAAACATACAAGTGAGTAGGATCGACTATCTTTTTGAACAGAGTAAACTGCTACACCATAACCATCTTTATCAAGCTCAAATAAATCTCTTTGAAATTTCCAATCTTTAAATTCGCGGATAAAGCTTCTTAAAAATGATAGTTTTGATTGATGAAAAGATCCAAGTCGAGACAAGGTCATAATTTCTTTAGGGTTACGAAGGTCTATTTGGCGCATAATCAGTTAATATAATCTTTATAAAAATTAAACCAGTTATTACCTAATATGCCTTGAGCTTCATTGTCACTAAATCCAACTTCTTTAAGTCCTTTTGCAAGATTGCTAAAGCCTCTAGCATCTTGAAACCAACTTGGTTGTTTCGGAAATGAAGGGTTTGATGCGCTACCCTCTCCAAAATCTTTTGCCCTTGTCCATGTTCCATTTCTCATCCAATCAACCACGGCATCAGGTTGCTCTAAACATAAGTCAGAACCAATGCCAATATTTTCTGTTCCCATTATTTCTGCAGTTTTAGCTGCCATTAAACAAAAGCTATCAAGGGTACAATTTGTGCCATCTAGCAAATGGTGAGGATACAAAGATAGCCCTAACATTCCACCTGAATCACCTAATGCTTTTAATAGATCATTTGACTTATTTCTTTTTGCCGCATGCCAAAATGTAGGGTTAGCATGGGTTATAGCAATCGGCTTCTCAGAAAAATTAATTGCATCAAAAGTTGATTTTTCTGCTGAGTGAGACATATCGACAATCACTCCTACTCTATTCATTTCCCTAATAACCTCTCTACCCATTCTAGTAACACCACTATCAACCTCTTCATAGCATCCTGTCGCCAGTAGTGATTGGTTGTTGTATGTTAGTTGCATAAATACGGCGCCCATTTGATGAACTGCCTCTACTAAGTTGATATCATCTTCAATTGGTGAGCAGTTCTGAAACCCAAAGAATACAGCAGTCTTATTTTCTAATTTTGCTTTTTCAATATCTAGATAAGATTTGCCATGAATTATTAATTCAGAAAAATCATTAAAATAACCTTCCCACTCTTTAATATTTTTTTGAACCTCATCAAAGTCTTCATGATAGGCAATCGTAACGTGAATAGCATCTAGGGCAGCCTCGTGATTTAGTTTAAAAATATCTTTTGACCAATTGCAATATTGAAGATTATCAATCCTATAATTTTTTAATTCTACTACTTCATGCATATATACTTTGTTCCTTAGGATCAATTAAGATTATTTAATCATCTTTTTTA